>CANQTZ010000121.1 GCA_947626865.1 uncultured Clostridia bacterium | reverse complement strand
CGATTATAGCATAGCAAATGGGGATAAATACCTTTTTTTGCTATGCTCATATTATTTCCTTACTGAACTGTAACTTTTTCTAAATTACGCAAAAAATTTTCTATCTGTAAATCTGTTAAACTTAAATTTTGTAGAATTACATGAGTACTTTTTTCCAATGTATTTAATTCTTTTTTTAATTTTTCATTTATAATCATTTAAAAAGTCCTTTCTTTAGAATATTTGAAGGGCATATAAAAAAGAAAACACTTTTTAAATTATTCTTCGTTTTCAGAGTTTTCCATAAACTCATCATAAGCAGCAAAAATAATTTCTGTTAATTCATTCCTTACATTAGCATTTAGTGGATGACACATATCTCTGTAATATCTTCTATCTTCATTTCTTAATAATCTTGATGGCATCGAAATAAATCTGCCTGATTTTTCCGTCTCCAATAATGTAATTCCTCTAATAATAAAACGACTGTCTAAAATGACATTTGCATAAGCCAATATAGGTCCTCTCCTTTTGGCTTTAAAAATTCTAACATTTGTAATTTCCATAATAAAAATCCTCCTATAAATTTATTTTGAAGGACAAATTTATAAAGGATATTATATTATTCTATTTTCCTGTTTTAGGTAATAATGTTTCATGTTTTTCTTCTGGTGTATGAACAATAGTAGTCCATTTGCTCTTTGCTTTTGATGTCATATCTTGATATACACCAACTGTTTCTGTATTATTAGTGAAAGTATCTCCTTCTTTTACTGTGTCTAATGATTTACAATGCATTGTAGGGCTTTCAACTTCTTTAAATCCTTTTTCTACTCTTCCAAAGTCAAACATTGTTTCAGTAACATATTCATCTTCTGCAAGGTTTAATGCTTTGAAATCTAATGTTTGATTTTCTTTTGTATTTAGATCTTCTTTAAATAAAACATAATTTTCTGATTTATTTGTTTTATAATATACATCATAAATTAAATCTTGATTCCAAGTACCTATCTTCATACTTTCAAGTCTTATATAATCTGTAGGAATATAATCATACCATTTAAAATCTTCTAAATATATATTTGAATTATTGGCTACATTTGTAAAAGTATAGTCGACTGCATCTCCAGGTTTGATTTCTGTTGTTCCTGTTTTATCAACATCAACTTCTATTTCAACTGGCTCGTTTTCAATTTCTTGTTTTACTATTTCCTCATGATTTACAATTTCAAATTCGTATGTATTCTCATTTAATAAATAATAAACAGATCCAGAATCTAATTCTTTTGCATAATATTTTCCTTTATATAACCAGTCTGTTGTTGCCTTACCGTCCTTATCTGTAACAACTGTTTGAAGTAACTCATTTGTATTTGCATCATAAATTCCAAATGTTGCTCCTTCTAATTTTTTATTTTTGTCTTTTGCATCAACTTTAGTTATTTCTAATTTTCCTTTTATTCTTTGATTTTCAAAAGTAATATTTTTAATTTGATTTGCTTCTAATACTATTGTTTGTTCTTCAGTATTTAATACATACTCATCTCTAGTTTCTAATTCAACTAATTTTAAATTTTCAAAATCCCTAACAGCATATCTTTGAGTTACAGCTTCGCCATCCTTATTAGTTACTATTGTTTCTAATAAATTTCCTTCTTTGTCATATACTCCGAATTTAACTCCTTCTAGTTTAACTTCATTATTTTCTTTATCAACTTTTATAACTCGTATTTGACCTTTTTTAAGTTCATTTTCAATAGTAGTTTCAGTAGTTTTTTCCCATTCTACTTTTATGTCTGTATTTTCAGCTAAGTTGTACCATCTGTTAGTTTCTTTTTCAATTAGTGCATAATCTGCTACTCTCAAATTTTCAAGATAAATTTCTCCGTTTACATCTGTTCTGTAAGTACCAATAACTTTATCTTGTTCATAAGAATAAAGTTCAAATAAAACATGTCCTAATACAACTTTATTGTTATCTTTATCTACTTTATATACTTTTAAATTACCTCTTTTTCTTTCGTTTTCAACTTCTTTTGTTATTTCATCTGCATATTTTAATTCAATTACTTGCTCATCTTCATTAAGTAAATAATTTTCATCTGTTTGTAATTCTTTTGCAATTACTTTACCTGGTCTTAATCTTTCTATTGTAATTTCTCCGTTCTTGTCTGTTGTATAGTTTCCAATTTCTTCACCATCTTCATATTTAAAGTTAAATATAACACCTGCAATATTATACTTATCTTCTTTCAATTCTGCATCTTTCTTAATTACTTTAATTGTTGCTTTATGAGTATCAATAGTAAATTGTGCAATTCCTTGCTCATCAGCCATTGGATCAAATGTTACTGCGTAATCTTGCCAATTTGAATTTGGCGATACTCCATAAAATACAGGAAATGTTTCACATTTTGCTCTAACTCCTACTGTTACATTCATATCATTTTTTACTTGATTAGTAGGGATTAAAATTTTAAAGTGCTCACTAGCATTAAATGTTGATTGTTCGCTATTACTCATATTTGTTATTTTTGAACCTTCTGGAAGTCCATTTGTTGCAGTTACTGTATATTGTCCCATATTAACAAAACTTGATACACTCATTTCTTGATAACAGTAATCGCCATCTCTTACTAATTCACCAATTCTATTAACTGCTACATTCGCTGCCTGTGGTGTTCTTGAGCCATTTCTACCTTCGTTTACTAAATTAATTACTGCAGTTTTTATTTGTTCTCCTTTTGAGTCTTTTCCATGATATCTTGTTTCTGGATTATAACCATAAAGGATGCAATATACTGCTTGTTTAGTTGCAACGAAAGCATCTTGATCTGTACTACATCCCATTTGACTTGCTGTTCTGTATGGGAAACCTGCTGTAATAGTTCTCCATACATCTACCCTGTCTAATACTGTCGAAATATCTACAGTATATGAATCTTCTTCACCTACACCATGTTTATCAGCATTTAAACAATAAGCTGGATAGGTTTTGCCTTGATAATTATAACCTACATAGTTAGTTATAATATCTGACCATGCACTTTGTTTCGTATCCCAAAATTGTAAATGTCTTTCACAGTCTCCTAAATCAACTATTTGAGCATTATTTATTTGCACAGCTGACACGATACCACTAAAACTATTAATTAAGTAAATAAGTAATAATAAAATATAAATTATTTTCTTTTTTATTTTAACCATGTTTTTTACCTCCTAAAAAAGAACACTTTAAAAAGTGTTCTAAATTTTTTACAATATGAAACCTTCAGTCCATCTTAATTCATTTCCAACATAGTAATCACGAGCATAAATTCTAATTGTTCCAAAACTATTTGCTATTGCATTTCTGACCCTTGTTTGTGTATAAGTAAATCCAGTTGTTAGATTTACAATACTACTATCTACTACAATGTTATATCCAAGTTGTTTCATATAAGTTGATGGATTAGCATTTATAATATTTCTTATTTCATTTATAATAGCAGTATTTTCCTTAAAACTTTCCTTGTTATTATTTGAAGATTGTGCTTGTGTCGTTTGTTGTTTTTGAGCTTCTGCATTTACTTGTGGCTGAGTTTGTTCCTGTGTTTGTTTTTGTTCTGGCTTTGAATTAGTTGTTACTTGTGTGATTGGTGTTGTTTTAGATGAACTAGATTCTTGTGTGTTTTTCTCTTGTATGTTTGGATTTGTTGAAAACGTTGCATTTTCTTCGCTGTTTGCATTATTAGCTTCTGGTACTTGTTCTTGATTAGTTGCTAATTCTAATTCATTGTTTTCTTCCACTTCTGCTTGCTCCTCATTTTCAGTTTCTTCTGTTGCAATATTGGAAACTTCTTTTGGTTCTTTTTTTATAATAAAACTAAATACCAAAACACTAATTATGCATAAACTAATTGCAATAAAAGATATTAACTTAATTTTTTTCATAAGACATCACCCTTTCTATTTTTTTGTATATATATAGGGTAACATCTTTTTTAGTATTTTTACAATGCTGAAGTGAAAAAAATTTAATTGGCTTCTATTGCCTGCACGCAAAGCCTTTGAGATGGATTTCCTTTAACACAAGTTATAAGTGTCAAATAATTTTCATCTGTATTTTCGAGTAAAGACCAATCTGTTGCAGAAATTTTTGTTACATTTGTTACTTGGTATTCTCGTGTTCCTAGAAAACTAATATAAGAAATTTTATCCCCATTTTGTAGAGTATGTAATTTAGCCCAAAATTTATTTGAATTATGAGCAGCTAATGCTACATTTCCATCAAAATATGAGGAATTTTGAAAATGTCCTACACCTTTATCTAGTGTATTTAGTGTAGTTCCTTCATAGATTAAACCTTCAAAATCAATTTTCTCTATCTTGATAACACCAAGTACAGTTTCGCCATCAATTTTCAATAATAAATCATCTTGCATAGTGTTATTTTCATTATCTAATCTATCTTGCACTTTGTCATTAGAATAAGTTTCTGTTACATTA
Source organism: uncultured Clostridia bacterium (assembly GCA_947626865.1). Lineage (GTDB taxonomy): Bacteria > Bacillota > Clostridia > TANB77 > CAG-508 > CAG-269. Next base: position 9,653 of record CANQTZ010000121.1, on the reverse strand, counting down.
TCTATTTTTGATTTATTATAAAAATATCTTACTATGAAAAATGTTGATATGATTGCTATAATCACTAGTATTGCAATAATTGATATTGTTATTACTTTCTTTATTCGTTTACTCAAATTTCTAGACCTCCTTTCCTAAATTTAAAAAATAAAATAGAACTAGTTTATTTCTAGTTCTAAAATATCTTTTATATATTTTGAAACTTTAGAAAATGGATTTGGATTTGTAATTTTTTCTACTACTTCATCCAAAGTAAAAGAATCAAAAATAATGTCATAAATTCCAAGAGTTAAAGCATCTTTTAATTCTTTTACATTTTCATTTTCCAAAATGAGAATAACTTGAATATTTTTTTGTCTTACTTTAAACATAAAATCTTTGAAATTATATTTATTTGGTTGGATAGTAGCAATTAGAGTTGTTGCTTGTTGTTCTTCTAACACATAGTCTGGGTAGTAAACAATTCTACTATCTTCAATTTTTTTACTTAAATCTCTATCTAATTGCTCATTATCTGTAAAAATTAGTATCATTTTTTGATTACCTCCTTATTCAAAATAGTCTTCTGGATTAGCAAAATTTCCATTGATTCTAATTTCAAAATGTGCATGTGGACCTGTAGAATAGCCGAGTAGAACCCACCTTTAAAACTGCTTGTCCTTGTTTAACTATATTGTTAGTTTTAGTTAAAATCTCGCTACCATGAGCATAAAGAGTTACTATTCCACTTCCGATGATCTATCATAACCATATTTCCATAAGCAGAATTATAACCAGCTTTTATAACTGTTCCATCTGCCATAGCAACAAATTTTGCACCAATTGGAGCTGAAATATCAGTTCCTGAATGTAGTTTATATACTCCAGTTATTGGATGTGTTCTCATACCGAAAATGTGATGTTATTGTTGTATATCCAGGTATTGGCCAAGCAAACATACCGTTTAGGAACTAACCCTTTACCATCTGTTATTATATTGTCTGGACTACTACTTTCTTGTAACCAAGCTGTATTTTCCTTGCCTTCATAGTAGCCATCTGCAGCCTGAATGATAATTTGCACATCTGTTTCAATGTCATCTTCTCTAATATGTAGTTTGTTTTTTAAATATTTTTTTAATCTTTCATATTTATCGCCTATTAATTCTTCATTTGTAAATACCTTTTTTGTAGTTTGTGTGTCGCCTTTTTCTATTGTTTTTTCTTCATAATTATACTTATAGTGCCCCATAATCGTATCGCTTTCCACTAATATATATCCTGTTTCTTCTTTAGTTGATATACTTTCTTTTCCATCTTCGCCTTTTGTTTTTGTTTCTATTTTTACTGTCATTTTTTCATATTTAAAAGTACTTTCAAAACTTTTAGCAACCTCATTTAATAAGGATTCATTTAATTTTCTACCACTTGTCATATTATGAAATGCCATAATACTATATAAATGCGACCATTGAATTTCCTTATCAGTTTCTCGACTATCTATATCTAGTAAATATTCTGTTTTTTCACCATCTTTATAATTATTGCAAGTATTTAATTCTTCTGCTTTTTCTATACATTTTGTTCTTAGAGCTTGCTCAACTTCTGACATAGAACTACTATCGCTTTGAACTTCTTGTATGAAAATTGCATCAATTAAACTGCAGATAGCAAAAAATAATAGTGCTATAATTAAAATAAATGGTAAAAACGGCTTTATTACAGCAAATACTATTTTCTTGAATTTGTTTTTTGCCTTGTTTTTGGCTTTATTCTTTAGGCTCATTTTTATCACCTAATTTCTGTATTTCATTTGACATTTTCACGTTATTTATATATGCCGTATTTTGAAAGCTGTTATTTTTGTCATTTGACCTTTCTTTATAAGATTTACTAAAATCGCCTTCAGCAAGTCTTGCTCCAACACCAAGATATGCTTTTGTTGCATTAAATCCAGTTTTTGCAACCTTTGTAACAACTTTGTTGTTTTGCACTTCCTTTGGTACAACGGTTCTTATAGGATTTATATTTCCATTGTAGTCTTTTTCTGCACTTAAAGTTATATTAGGATTTATAACTGATTTAGCTCTGTTTACAAAACCTTTAAATCCTCCACTTGAATTATTATCGTTAGAATTTCCTGTACTTGTATTTGAATTTGTATTTGGAGATTTAAACTGTTCTTTTATAGTTCCTAACCCATAGCCAAGCATTGCACCCATACCCATAACTCTACCTGTCATCATTTCATTATCCATACCAGCAATTCTACTTGTTAGATTTTGTAGACAGTTCATTAAGGCATCTGCTAAAGGTAATATCATCATAGCCCATATTAAACTTATAGCCCAGCCACCACCACTAGGTAGGAAAGCAAGATAAATAAGAAATAGAAAACAATATACAAACTGCATAAATATATTCATAATAAGTTGTCCAGCCCAAATTGATGCTGCTGTAACATTACGATTAATTATCCATAGTCCACAGGCAACAGGTGTAAATATAGTAAATATAATTATAGTAAATTGCCTAACAATGAATTTTATATTCAATTTTACAAAAAGATATATAAACATTGCTATAACTAAGGCTGTCGTTATGGCATTTCCTGTTCTAATACTGGTTAGCATACTATTTCCAAGTGATCCTTCTAATGTACCACTATTACTTGCTGTTACTAACAAATGTACTAAACTATTATTAATAAATAGTAAAAATCTAATAAAGATTGGTGCAAGAGCAATTGCTACTCCACCAAAACATAATCGCATTAAACTTTCTTTTGCTTCATTTTTCTTTGCGGTATTCATACCTGCACACATAATCTTATATGAAAGAATAAATACTGCAATTAAAATAAGACTTCCAGAAATAATGGCAAAAACATTGTACCAATTCATTGTTTTATTCCACAGTTCTTCAGTAAATGGGGATAAAGAATCATTTTCAGAATTATTATTAAAAATTAACGTATCATAATCTTTAAATCCGACATTTATTTCTTTACCAGTTGCAAAATCAAATACAGTTTGAGAAATACCACCGTATGCATTCAGCAATTATTTTTTCAAAAAGAGAGCCATCTTCTTTTTTTACTTGTTCTTTTAAATCTATATTATCAGCACAAAAACAAATAGGGGATAATAGAAAAAGTATTGTTATTATAATTACAAAACCTTTTAATATTTTTTTCACATTTTTGCCTCCCATAAAGGGCAATAGATTATCTTATAGGAAGCACTATATTTTAGGTAAATACAAATTTCTTTTCATAATCTGTAATGACAAATTTTATTGCTGTCACATTATTGTTAAGACTAATTACACATTCGCCAGGACTTGCAGTAGTTAAGAAATTCTTTGTTCCGGTCTGATAAATTAAAGAAGTCTACAACTCCATCGACTGATCCGGGCGACTGTTTAAATAAATATCTTGTAGAACATATATTTATTATTGTTTTTCCGTTCTTCACAAGATAAAAACTCATCAATAAATTGACTACCGTATAAATAAAGGTACATTATACTTACGACCTCTACGAGCAACACTTACTAAAAATTCGGCTGATTCTTGATACTTTAAAAATAGCCAAGCTTCATCACAAACTATAATTTTTCTTTTTTCCTTATTTTTAAGTACAAATTTTTGCCAAACCCAAGTAAGAATAACAAAAGAAGCATATAATTTTGTAAACTCATCTTTTATCTCTGACATATCAAAGTTTATAATTTCTGCATCTGATGTAATTTTACTCTCACAATCAAAAATACCTAAAGAATTACCACGTAAAAAAGGAATCAATAATTCTGCTAGTTCCTTACATTTGTTTCTATCTTTCAATTTCTTTTGAAAATCAGTTAAAGTTGGCATTTTCTTTGGTATTCTTCCAACTGCATATTTGCCATTATCTAGTTTTCCACCTTTTCGTTCAAAAAGTGAATTAACATCACTTGTAATTCCGTTTTTCAGCATATAACTGATTTACTACAATTTCTATCTCTGTAATTTCTGTTCCGTTTAAAGTCCTTCCCATATAATTTCTACATATTGTTGCAAGTAATGCTCTTATTTCTGCGACTTTATCTAAAATATTTAAAAATTGTTTATTTCCTTTTGTATCAGGTTCAAGTTCAAATGGATTTATGCCAGCACTTTCTCCGTTGAGTGATTTTTATTACTTTTCCACCGAGCATTTTAGTCAATTTCGTATATTCTCCGTTCTACATCAATAAAAAAAGCACCGCATCCAGTAGTCGCAATATTTCTTGCTGTTAATATTTTTAATGCTACACTTTTTCCGCCTCCACTTGTCCCACATATAAATACATGTGGATTTGGTAGGGATGGTGGACCAATAAAAGTATCTACATATACAGGTGCATTTGTAAACATATTTCTACCTATAAAAATACCTCTATCGTGAGACAAATTAGGATTTGAAATTGGAATTAAAGTGGCAATTCCACCTGCTACCATATTTCTTTCATTATTTGAAATTGGTATTTCTCCAACTGGTAACATTGTTTTTAATCCTTCTAATTGTCTAAAAGTCAATGTTCTTATCATTGCTGTTTTTTTATTTAATTCACTTTCTAATATCTTTGTTTTATCATTTAATTCTTGTAAATTTTCAGCATTTAAAGTAATAAAAATAGTTGCAAAAAATAATTTATCTTGATTTGTTTGTATTAACATCCTTAAATCCTCTAAATCTCCAATTTGTTTTTCAAGTTCTGGAAGATGCAAAATATTTCCGTTGCCTTGAATAAGTTGCATATTCTGACTGGCTTTGAACGAGTTTCTTGGTTAACTGATTAATAACATTTCCATTACTTGAAGGCTCAATCTTTACAGAAATATTGATATTTCCAATATTAAATAAGTCATCTAACCAACTAACCCAAGTTTGTTCAGGATAAACTGTCATTACAAAGATTCTTGAATATTTATTATACCCTAAACAAAGGTAATCACTTCTTTCTTGCAAAGTATCTGGTAATAGTAAATCCATAACATTAGGCATATTCTTAAATATATCAACGCTTTTTTGTTTGGCTTTTTTGTTTTTTCCCAACATATAAATTTTTTCCTCCTTCTTTTAAACTGCTAATATTCAGTGCTGCATTTTTATTTAATTCTCTATATATTAAATTATAAAGTTCATCTTCATTTAATATTTCACACACAATTTTTGCTCTTAATAAATTTCCTTTAAAAGAAAGTGATTTCCTATTCAGTTCCTCTATCGCATTTTCATATAGTCCATCATAAGAAATTATTGCATAGTTTTTAACAACAGAGATTGTTCTATTTTCCATTAAATTTTCTAAATATTTGATTAGATATTTTTTATATTCTTGAATGTTTGTATTTTTGGTCTTGTGTTGTCGAATTAAGGATACTACTTTGCTTGTATCAATGTATTCTGTTGTAGAAAAGAATTGAACAGGATAATCTATTGCTAAAGCTGTTTGTATTAGGATATTTTCTATTGAATCTTGCTCGCTACTTGATAACATATTGTAATCAATATTTCCCAGTCTAATTACATGTGAATATCTATTGCCTAGACAAATAATATTATCTTTTATCTTTAATTGTAAAATATCTGCTAATTGTTTTTTACTTTTCTTTTTTCCCTTATCTTTTTCTTTTGTTTTAGTAGCTTGATTTATATCTCGATTTATATTGTTTTTCTTACGATTTAGATAAACAACAGTACCTATAATAAAAACAACTGTTAAAACTAGAAATATAGTCATTATTAGCATTTTGAACACCTCTCATATACAAAATCTTTTTTGCGAAATAGATATTTTATGGCATAAAAAAAGAACTTATCAAAGTTCTGCTCACCAATTTTCAAAAAAGCACATAACAAGAAGAATATACAAATTAGTATAACCAGCATAATTTTAACTGCTATTGGTAATGGTATTGCAAATATTGATAGACTAGCTCCAGCAAGCATTAAGTATATTACTTGTCTTAAACTTAAATATCCACCAAATATTTTTTCTTCCCTTTTAATGTCAAAAGGTACTTTGAAAACTCTCATAACTTGCCTCCTTTTTCTTGCATATATTATCGTCAAACCGATAACTTCTTACGAAGTTTTTCTCGGTTTGACGTTTGAGCGTTATTTGCATAACACTTAGTATTCTTTCTAATTTTTTACAAAATTAGAAAGTCGTGCTTAGGCGCACAGCCCTTGTATCAACAACGGAACCGTTGTCAAGCTCACCTCCGTAAAATGAAACAATATAAGCCCCGCGCTCACTCCTCATCGAAGACGACCAGTAGGAGCTGTTAAGTCCGAAGTCGCCATAATTATCTGTTGTCATACCCATTTTAGTGTAACACATATACCCAAATGCTGACCATTCTGATTTTGATGGTACAAACCATTCTAGTCCGTTACTATTTAACTTACCTTCAATTACTTTCCATATATCTCCATCTGTTAACCCACCATATTCACTTGAATGTTCATCTTTCATCCAATATCTCGTATTATCTTTTCCTTTTCCAAAATCGTTTACATTACCAACTTTCTCACTATGATTGTTTAATTTATCATATCCATTTTTATACCATGTAAATGTTTTCGTCTCATCTTTCGTTACATCTTTCAATGCCATCACATAAAATCTATCTGTCGCTCCACCACCTGTCGTAGCTTTTATCATTGACTTTTTCCATGTTCCAAATCCACTTCCTTCTTGTTCTTCTAATACATATTTTTTATATGTTACATTACCATTTTCTCCATCTGGTGGATACTTAAAATAAGCATTATAACCCCTATTATTAGTGCTCCATTCTTTTTCTTCAATTTTACCACTTACACCGTTTACTTCCTACTGCTAAATCTGCATAAATTATTCCATCATCTTCTACTTCTATTCTCCCATCTCCATTTAAGTCTGCATAATAGCCAACATAATCCTCAGTTTCACTAGCAACTTCTGGAGCTTTCTTTATATCTCCATCATAGATTTCTGATATGTATATATCTCCAAGTTTTTCTCCACCATATTCGTCTCTTGCGTGCAATGCTGGAAAATTTTTTGGAAATTCTTTCCACTTATCAGCATTCACTTTTATATCTGGTACATCTTTAAAATATTTATCTAGAATTCCTTTTAGCTCTGTGTCTAATAAACCTTCTCCTTCTTTTCCCATTTGCTCCGCTAATATGTCTAATTTCGCCTGTTCTTTTATATCTTCTACCTGTGTTTTATTTTTTGCATAATTAGCTTTTGTTAATATTCCATTCTGCCCTGTCAATGTTGCAATACTTACTGCTGCTAATATTAGCAAAACAATTATAGTTATTACAAGTGCTATTAACGTTATACCTTTTTGCTTTTTACTTTTTATTTCTTTTTCACCTCCTCTTTTGTTTATTTCTTTTGATTTCTCTTTTGCTTTTTGCATGCTTTTTCCTCCTTCTTTTTTTCTTTTGGTTTTTTTCATGACTTTTAAGCGGTATTATGTTATAATGTTATTACAAGTAACCATATATATTATATACCACATCTTACTATTATTTTGCAATACTTTTTTGACTTTTTTACTATTTTTTGCTGTTGTACACAATTTATTATATACTATTCTTAGAGATATACTATTCTTTTATTTTTTCAATACCTTTTTTCTTTTTAATATAATTGTAATAGGAAGTACAGTCTTCATAATATTCTGAATAGCAATTATTCCATAACAATAGTATTGATGATTAGTCAAATTTTTTCATTTCCTAACTACCTAATAAACTACCAGAGTTATTAGTAGCGATATTTATGATTATACCTGCAATGATAAGAGATGCACCAAGAATTACACCTCCACCACATATCCAGGCTAAACTACCAATACTTTCAGATCTTTTTTGAGGGTTATTAGCATTTGCAATCATTTTTATTGCTGCAACAACTACACTTGCAAAAATCAATACACCACCGCAGGGGCATTGCAATACTTGTGATAACTCTTTTTATATTGTCCGTCGCAGTTTGTACTTCAGCTGTTCCTATTCCAGCATCTACTGCAAAACACATATTAAATTTAATTGCAATTAGAGTAATTGCAACTCCTATTGTAGATAATTTTTTAATTATCTTTTTGTTACTTTTTGTCAATTTCATAAAATTATCCTCCTATACGATTATTTTTGAAGGGAAATCGTAATAGGAAAACACTATACTTATGTCATATTCTTAAAATATACAAAAATATACGGTAGGGCTATAAAAAACATGATTCCTATCAATAAACTTGGTATAACAATTAAGAATTTTGACTTTATCTTTTGTGATTTTATCAAACATCCTATTGCAAGCATAATTAAAGATATAATAAGCAGTATTGCAAGTATTATTATAATTACTTTAAAACTTACAAAAAAGATGGAAGATACTATGTTTTCAAAGTTATTCAAATAATTATCTAACATACAATCAGCTCCATTTAAGTACTGTTATTAGTGTATTTATTAATAATCGTTCTTTTATAATAATTTAGTAAATCTTCAGGATTGTGTTCTAATGATAAATTATATAAATTTAATAAAGACTCTCTACTTACTTGTGAAAGTAGAAAGTCAAAATTGCTAGTGTATAATTCATATAAAACATAAATAATATCTTTTAGCATTTGTATTTTATCTAATTGCATAATTGATAAAATATCTTTTGTATAAAGAAATTCTAATTTTTCTAAAATAATAAAAAACTTTTTAGGAATTTTATTGCTTTTATTTATAATTAAAATAAATAATTCATCAATATTATATTTTATATTATTATCCTGTATATTTTTATACATAGGGTATGTACTTTTTAATACATAGGGGTATGTATTTTTTTGTACATAGGGGGTATCATTAATATAAATTCTTCTTCCTTTTATTTCTTTTGTCTCTGTTTTTACGAGTTCCACATATATATATCCTAATTTTTCTAAATGAGAAATCCATTGCGATACAGTATGAGGATTAACATTATATAAATTTGAAAAGTATTTATTTTTTGCAAAACAATAGCCCATTTGGTTTGTTAAAGATGTAATTTCTCCATAAATTAATTTTTCTGCTGGTTTTAATCTATTGTCATACCTAACCGTAGCTGGAATGACCGAATAATAACTGATTTGATTTTCTTCATTCATTGTTACCTCCTTCATTTTCAATATGTATATACATTTTTATACTTGCTAAAATACAAGCATATAAAAAGAGGCTAATATTAGCCCCAATAATTAAACCTATAATAAATCGTATATTTATAGAAAAGAGAAACAATTGGATTGAAAAATACTCCCCAATTATTTCTAAAAATAATAACTTATAATAATTCATAATAATTTTTTCTAATTTTTATTAACTCATAATAAATTTTAAATTTTTTTTAATAACAGTTAAAATATATACAAAAATGAGCTAAAAAATAGCTGTAAGAACGCATACAAGATCACCATTATGAGTGTCATGAAAAAAGAGTCAATCTCCCTTGTAATGCGAGGGTCATCCGTTCGAATCGGATAAGTGGCTCCATAAAAGGTCAGTGACCTTGTAACAGGCTTGGTTGCTGGCTTTCATGATTTTGTAATGCTATGAAAATAGCATTTATTTTTTTTATAAAAGTAAGACAAATTTTGTTTAGTCCCCA
>CANQTZ010000120.1 GCA_947626865.1 uncultured Clostridia bacterium | reverse complement strand
TAATTGATATATCTTTGTTTTCAGTTTTTAAGTATCCTAATTCTTTAAACATTTCATCTGCTTTTTTCATACTAACCTCCATAATTCTAAAGTTCTTTCATTAGCCTGTCCAATTGTTTAACAGCTTTTATTAATGAATTAACAGCCTTCTTGTCTTTACTAACATAAGTCCCCATTACACCATTTTCTAATTCATCTATGTATTCTAATTTTTGTATATCAATTGTTTCCTCTATCTCAAAACTTATTTCATCTGAACATAACAAACTTGTGTTAAACTTTCCTGTGTCCCACTTTAAGCCTTCGTCTTCACACTCTATTGTTGTTATATATAAATTTCCTCTTTTAACTCTTATTTTTGTGCCTTCTTTTATTTGTTTATCATTTATAGCTCTTATTAGCTCATATCCTTTATATATCATTTTTGTTTCTCCTTACACATTTCAAATTTTGTATCTGCAATAATATATATTTTTGCAGATCTATATTTCTTTTAGTCCTACAAATATTTAAGTCTTGAATTTCATCTTCTAATTCTTTTATTTTATTTTTTAATTTTCTGTTTTTTATATAGTTCATCATAATATAATTGTTCATAGTCTTTCATATTTATTTTCCCTACCAGTTTTTGCTTTATTTAATAATTTTGCTATATTCACTCCAATTTTTGTATATTCTGCATTTTCCTTGATTAATTTTCTTTGATTCATTATTAATTCTTCTGCATTAGAAACCATAATTAGATTACTCAAATCAAAATTTCTGTTATTGCCATCAGCAAATATTACCTTGTATCCTTTGGGTATTTTTCCATGTATTTGTTCATAAAGATATCGATGTTTAGTATTCCAATTTTTCTTTTTATGATCATCTTGTATTTTTATTAAAATATATCCGTCTTTATCTACTCTTTCGCTACCTATTGGCCTACGATTTTGTGGAATATTACCTTTTTTGAATGTAGTTTTACGAGATTTTGCTTGTCCTTCTGGTGACATATATTCATTCCATTTTTTACCCTTATTAAAGGGAGTTTGTCCTTTTACAAACTGTCCTCCAACTATTCCACTTTGAATATTCAATTTTGCTTTTCTATTTGAGATAGCTGATTCAGATAATTTCATATTAAATTTATTATTAAATCTTTCAGTAAGTTCTTTCAATGTTATTCCCTTTACATTATCTATTAAAAATTGGTCTTCTATTTTTGAATATTTATGGCGTATCATTTTCCATCTCCTAATTGTAATATATCTGGCATTTCTTCTTTATTGCCCATTTCGTCATAATATTTAACTGCCTTTAATGCTAATTCTCCATTATTTATAATTGTTTGTGCAATATTAGCCATAGCCTTTGCTCTTTCTCTTTCTTCTTGTAATTTTTCACCGTTCAATTTCATCATTATTAAGTCTTTCTAGTTCTTCAAATAAATGGTTATTTAAATCTACTAATTTGTTTTTAATTCCCATTTTTCTTTTTCCTCCTAAATTTTATATTTCACACTTTCAAATTGTTCTTTTGATACTATTGATTTAATTTTAATATTAAACCCTTTACCATCTAAAAATTCCTGTTTACTTAAATCATATAAGAAATCACAATGTGCATTGTTAAAGGCTATTAACTTTATTGTCTTAAATATTTCAAATCTTCTTTTAATTCTTTTTTTATATTTACTAACGTAATATTCTAATACAACTATATCTTCGCTTTCTAATAGTTCTAGTATATTTTTGGAATGTTTGACTATATCTTCTATTTTTGCTGTATTATATGGTCTAGTTAACTCTATGTCTTCTTCAGTTACATAATTTTTAAAAATTCTAATTCTACCATCTTTTAGCCTTACATATTCCCCAACTTCAATTTTATCTTCCATAATTGCCTCCCAAAATTTCAGAAAATCTTTTTACTATTTCACTATCATCTACTTTTTTATCTTTTATAAACATAGGGCAATTTCTACACTTAGATTCATCTATTGATTTGTTTTTGAGGCTACATCTAAAGTATTTCGTAGTTTGCCCCTCTACTTTTATCCATTTACATTGCATTGTTCTTCCTCCTAATTAGTAGTAAAACTTAATTCATTATTTTTGTTATTTACTTCATAATCTTCATACTCTATTTTAAAATATGTAATTTTTGATATATGTAATGATTCTATCATTTCTAAAAAATCACTTTTATCCATTTCTTTCCCTCCTTCAATGCTTTATAATATCTTTCTTGCCAATCGCTATATGCTGGCACAAAATTTTTGCAATTCATTTTTGGTTTAAAATTTTCTAGTTCTTCGGCTATGCAACCCCAACAATATTTGCAAATATGTTTATTTTCTAACTGTTTCATATTCTTTTCACTAATATTTTATTAACTCCTAACTTCTTTGCTATTAAATATGTTGTGTAACCATCTATCAATACATTATTTTCATCCACAATTATAGGAACTTTGCCTTCTTTATATTTTTCATAATACTCCCATCTTTCTTGCATTTTGCTTTTTCTAGGATAATGTTTCTTAAACTCCTTAGATATTATTATGTCCTTAAAAGCAATCATTACTTTATCCGCCAAATTTAGCATATCAAAATCTCCTCCTTACTTTTCTATGAATTAATTCTTTTAGAAACCTTTTTATTCGATTATGTATTTTGAATGATGTATTATAAGTTATTTTTCTGTAATCAAAATCTTTCATGTTCATTCTTTATTCCTTTCGTAACAATCCACTAAATAATCATATAGTTTATCTGGTGTTGTTAAATCTACTGCCACACCATTATCTTTTAAATCTCCCATTTTAAAACTTCTTCCATAATCACATTCGTACAACCACCAACTTAGTGTATCTATATCATTAAATATTTTCTTTAATAAGTCGACAACTATATCTTCATGGCATATCATTAGGCAACTAGCATTCATAGAATCAGATATACGACTATCTATTGTATCATCAAATATTTTATTTACTTTCACTACTGTATCATCAGTATCTTTTAGCCTATTTATGATATCTACAAATTCTTGTTTATTTATTAACATTATTTTCATCTCCTTTCCAATGAACTCTATTTTTGTCATTTACAATTGTTGTATAATCAATTCCGTTGTCTTTTAAATCTTTTATACAATCATCAATACTTATATATCCATCTTTGAAACTATCTATATTATTCCAAATTCTATTCATAACTTCTGGTAGCCTCTTTTTTCCAAAACCACAAACGTACCTTAAAGTATAAGCTACAGCTATGCCATAAATATCTAAATATTCATCAATCATATTTTGAGTTTTCTTTTCACATTTATTCAACATCTCATAATATACATCATCAATCCATTTACGCAATTTCTTAGGATTATCAAATACTTTGTTTAATTGTTTTTCCATTCTCTTGGTTAATTCCATGTTTTTTCATCTCCTTTTCGACCGCTTCTGCAAAAGCCCACATATCAACAGGAATGCAACCCCTCATCATTTCAATTTCATTTATAGAAACAGAAGTTTTATTGCATTGATAATACCTACATATTTTAGGTCTTGCTTTGTATATACTACAACCCTTTTCTTTATTGCCATTATAATAAGGACATTGCCATTTATTAGTCATAATTCTCATGTGTTTTTGTGGAAATATTCTATTTTCTATTACATATTCTTGAATTCTATTTGCATCTTCTTGGTCTAAGGGAAGAACTATGCTACAACATTCGCCACATTTAGTGCATTTTCCATTACATGTATTATCAGTCCCAATATAATTTTCCTTTATGTATTTTTCTATACATTGATTAAACATCATCTTACTCATCGAATTTCATTCCTTTTTACTTCTCTAATTTCTAAATCTGGATATTTATATTCAAACATCTTTTTTTTGAGTTTATAAACTTCTGTTTTAAAGCCTTTTGTATCTTCAATTATTGTTTTATCTTTTTTTACATCATAATAGACAAAATCAGCTATGTAATTTATTGCCCTTATAGTTTTATTATTTTTTCTATAACTTGGCTGTAATTCAAACGTCACTTGTCTACGAAGGTTTTTTATTTCATTAGCTCGTTGTAATAATTTTAATTCACAATACCTTCTTGCCTCGAGCTTTGAATCAAATCTAATTTCGTCTATTATTATTTTTTCATTTCTGTATTTGTTCATTTATTTGTATTCTCCTACATCAAATCCATGAGCACTGTACCACTTCTTATGATTAAGTTTTTGTAAATATAAATCTTCTTCGTCTCTTTCAGAACGTTTAATCCATTCATTAAAACATTCTGGACAATAGGCACTTCCTAATATGAATATCAAATATACTTCTTTATACATTGGCTTATTGCAATAATCACATATTCCAACTCCACCCCAATCAAAGCAATCTTCTCTGGTACATTCTATATATGAATATCCTTTGTCAGTATATTTCAATTTTATATTTTTCATTTCTATACTCCTTTATTTTTATGGGGGATAGTTGTTGAACGGCACAACTATTGAAAGCCATCTTGTTGTGTCTACAATATAGTAAATTCTGGGGCTACTATATAACACTACATGTAGGTTAGGATTTGCACCTAACATGATATATAGGTTGTTGAACTCCAATAAGCACCCATATATCTTTCACGTTATGAGTTCTTTTGCCTTCTAATAAATAGAGAGGTTCATCTGACCTAGCGTCTACTATTACCATTCAGCTATATCACACCTTATAATAACCATTTACCAATTTAAACAGCTTTATAATTAGCAATATTTTACGCCGTTTAGTTTTACCAACTCACGAATCAATCGCAAATTGTCTATTCCGCCACTACATGAATTCTATAAATAACTTTTACCATATCTTTTTATAAAATCTTCTTCTGTTTTGTTATAATACTTCTGCCATGTTTGTTGTCCTATTTTGTGTACATAGTCCATAAATTCTTTATTGAAATGAATACCTTGATTACTCATGTTGTGCATTTCTGGAATTAAAAATATAACTAATCCATCTTCTATACTAAGTTGTCTATTAGCTCCTCCAAATACCTCATGTCTGTGCGAACCATAAAATCTTTGTGTCTCCCAGAAAATACTTTTGGGCATAATACAAAATTCTTTTTTCATTTTTTATTCCAACTTTCTAGTAAGCTATCTATTTCATTTTTAGATTTTGTTTCTATTCCTAACTGTTGACATTCTTGAATTACCAAATCTATTAGCCTTGTCATACTTTTTGTACTGTAAACACTAGAACCATAATAAGCTAAAACATTTGTAAATCCATCTAATTTACTTTTGGTTGTTTCAGTAACCCAACCTAAACCTTTTTTAGACCACGCCTTACAAAACTTATCTACCGCTTCATTTTTTACTGGCAATACTTCATATTCTCCAATATTTCTTATCAAATCCCTATATATTTCTTCTTTCGGTATATGTAAATTATCTTGTAATTTATTTAATAATGTCCACATATAAGCATTAGCATCTAACGACCTTATATTGCTTTTCTTTTTCGCTTCAACATTTATTTGACTTATATCTTTAAGTTTTTCATATATTTGGATTGGAGATTGTTTCGTGTAAAATGTAACTGTATAAGCTCCTTCATTAAAGTCTTGTCCTATATTTATTTTGGTTGCTATAAAATTCATTCTAGTTTCCTTTCCATACGTTATATGCTTCTTCAAAATCACAATAGTAGCTTCCATGAAACCAATTTTTTTCTTCTAACAATTGGCAAATCACATACTGCTTACGATTAACATTGCATAAAAATGCCTTTTTACCTTTTTGTCCAAATAATATATAATATATTTCTCCATTTTCGTTATAAAATAAGTTATTACTTTCCATTTGGAAATCTCCCCTTCTTTAAACACTCTGCTAATATTTTCAACTTTGGTAAATACTCTGTTTCTATAAAATCTTTATCATATTCTACATCTGTAAAATTAATTCTATCTTTGTCTATTTTGTTAAAATAATTTTTATAATCATTTTCGTTTAAACCATAAGAAACTATTTTTAATTTATATATTTGACTTGCAAACATTTCTGCTTGTGCTTGTCTCCAGTATTGTTTTGATACTTTAAATTCTTTGCTGATATTATAAGTTTTTACTTCATAGATACAAGTATTTGTATTGCCATCTAAATTTGCTCTTAATCTTAATTCTTCAATAATTATTTGCTTGTCCATTTCTAGTTCTGACATTTCTAAAGATTCTAAGATTTTGTGTTCGTAATTAGTTCCTGCTAGCATTGAATCACTTTTGAATGTATTTTTATGAAGTCCTAATTTTTCTAACCACCACTTTTCAAAAGTCTTAGTGTTCCAATTACCAACTACAGCACTTGTATCTGAACAACCTATATAATAACTTCTATTTTGATTTTGTATCAATGTTTGCTAGATCCCTTTCAAAATTGCTTAAAGTATCAAAATAGCTAAACAATGCTCTTACTTCATCTTCACTCTTGTGTAGCTTGTCTGCTATATCTTTTGTACCCAACCCTTCTTTCATTTTTTGAGTATATAGAATTTGACATCTTTCTTTTATCTTAAAAATATCATGTTTTGATAAATCATCTTCAACAGTATTTTTGCTGTCATCTTCTTCATTTTTTAGCCACAAATTAAATCCTAAACCTGTGTATATTGCTACACCTTTTACAAAACTTCTACACATAGAATTCCATACTCTTTGTTGTGTCATCGAATTATCCTGAACAGGATTTGCTCCATTCATTACTGGACTTTGCATATAATAAACTTTATCATCAATGTGTATTTCAATTCTTGTTTCATAACATCTATTAGTCCTTTTATTTTTTTCGTTTCCAGTCTCAAAAGTTACCTCTGACATAAATAAACTACTTCCTTTTTCATTGGTCATTGGAATAAAATACACTTGTTCTGCTCCATATTCATGAAGTAAATCAATACATTTCGCCCAATTCAAATATTTTGCTTTATCCCTTTCCTCTGTGTATGGTGTAACATCAACTTTTCTTAATTCTTCATAACTCGCTAAAGCCATTTTAATTCCTCCTATAATCTACTTTTCTCAATTTTATTCCGCTAGATTTCTTCTTTATGTTTCCATAGTCTTTCTTGTATTTCATCTCTTTGATTTTGTGCTTCAAATTTTAGGTCACTTAGCATATCTATAAAATATTTATCTTTCGTTTCACGTATTAACATAGTTAATGTGATTACGATATTATCTAAATCGTCAAATTGTTCTTGTAAGTCCATTCCATATCCCTTCTTTCTATTATTTTTCTATTTTCTTTGTCCCCTGTATATTTTATTAATCCTAAAGCTATATGTTTTAGAATTATAGCTTTATTACTATCATCAAAACTTAGTAATTGTTTTTTACTAATTTCTAGCATTTTATCGCCTCACAATATTATTAAATTCACTATATAACCTATTAAATTTCAATTTAACAGTTCCAATATTTCCAGCCCTTTGCTTTTGTAGATCTACTGTTACCAAATTTTCATTTGTTCCTTCTTGATATAAAAATATTACATTATCGGCATCTTGTTCTATTGCTCCACTTTCTCTAATATCTGCAAGAGTTGGTTTAGTTCTACTTGCATTCCTATTCAATTGACACAACGCAATTATTGGAATTTCTAGTTCTAAACTTAATAATTTTAAGGTTCTCGAAATATCTGCAAGTTCTTGCTCTCTTCCTCTAAATGTACCTTTACTGCGTACTAATTGTAAATAATCAATAACTAACAAATCTAAGTTATTATTGTTTTTCATTTTCCTTGCTATCATTTCTATGTCTTGAATATTACTTGCCTTAGTTAAAATATTAAATTTCATTTCAGACAATTCTCCACATGCTAAACTTAATTTTTCCAATTCTTGCTCTGTTAATTGTCCATTTCTTATTTGCTTTGAATTAATACGTGTCATTCTGGATAAAATTTTTTGGATTATTTGTATTTCTGACATTTCCAAGCTAACATATACTACCTTTTTGTTTCTATCAGCAATATTTTTAGCTATTTGTAATGAGAAAGTTGTTTTTCCTACTCCAGGTCTAGCTCCAATTATAGTTAGTTCGCCATTATGTAATCCATCTGTCAAAGTATCTAAATCGTAAAAACTTGTATGGAAAGAATAATCTTCTTTTCTGTTAATACTTTTTTCAATAGAATTCGCTGTTTTTACAATTTGATTTAAAAAGGTTTCCTCTTTTTCTGTTTGTTCTTCAATTTTTCTAAGCTTGTTAATAACCTGCTCAATATATGTATTGACTTCTCCATTTTCTATGCTTAAAATTTGTGTTTGTATATCTTTTGACATTTTATACATTTGCCTTTTTTTAGTGTATTCTTTTATAGTCTCGTAAATTTTTTCTAAACTATTTCCATAAGCATACAAACCTAAATCACTTAAATATTTTAATATATCTTTGTGCTTTACTTTTTCACTAATAGTTAGCATTGATATTTCCTTTTTCTCTATTTTAAGCTTATTTATAGCATTTATTATTTTCTTATGGATAGGCTTTACAAAATCTTCTTCTGATAAGTTATATTGTGCTTTTTCAAAAATCATATAATACAAAATAAGCTTTTCTATTTCTTCGTCATACATCTTTTTGTTGCCTCCTCATTTTCAAGTATTCTTCTTCTGGTATATCATCAATGACAATATAATCTTCTTCACTTTCACTATTTCCTATAGCTGGCAATCCATTTTTTATATTATCTTGTTTTGCTTTATCTACTACCCAATTTAAAATAGCTCTATAATCGCTTTTATATTTCTTACCATTAGCTCCTTTGTAGTTATCAAGAATAATAATACATTGGTCTGCAAATCCCTTGCTATAAGTACTGACTAATTTTTTATATTCAGTATTGGTCATAGCTACGAATTCTGCAAAGTATATTTTCTCCTCTTTTTCTCTTTCTTTTCCTTTTCCCCCTATACCCCCTTTATTTATATCTTTATTTATTTTTTTATTTTTTATAGATATATTAGACTCTATATTATCATTTACATTTACATTATCATTTACATGTACACTTACATTATCAGGTACATTTACATGTACATTATCAGTTATTTTTGTTATTTTTGTTATATCATTTTTAACATTGTTATCTTTTGTTATTTCTGTTATAACATTTTTAACATTGTTATCTTTTGTTATGATATTTTTAGTACCGTTATTTTCTTCAATATCTTTCCATCTTTCAAGCATACCTTTTTTACCTGCTTCACTTCTCTTTTTTTTAGTTTCTTGCCATTTAATATCATTCCTGTCTATTGCAGACTTAAAAGGTATTATAACTAAATCTAACACTGCATCTAACTGGGGCATTGTACCATCTTTAGCATAGCTATAAAGTGCTTTGATTATCTTACCTGCTTGCTCATCAGACAATTTGTCAATAACTTCTTTTTGTTCTGTATATAATATAAAACTATCTTTTTGTTTCATGTTTTTTCCTCTTTCTCTAGTGTTATCTCTTTTGAATTTATGTTTAAATGTTTAAATTTACATATCAAAAACCTCCTTGCTATATATTGACATTTGTTTTTTTATTTGTTATAATCAGAAAAAATGTTTATATAAAAACGTTTGGAAATAGACTATACTTGAGTTCCTTTTTCTGATTTTGAAGGTAAGTATAGTTTTTTTATTTTATTAAATCGTCTACAGATACACCTAACACTTTTGCTAATGCCATTAATGTTTTTATTTTAGGATTATCGTTATTTCCATTTTCAATTTCCTGTATTGTAATTGAAGCACAACCTGCCAATTTTCCTAATAGTCTTTTATTATATCTTTGTTCTTCTCTTATTCTTTTTAGATTTTCACTTAACATCTTTTTCCTCCTTTTTTTAACAAAAAAAATACATGATTTTCTCATGTATTGATATATAAAATATTTTATTATAAAAAAATTATAAATAGATAAATTCAGACATTTTGACGCACAATAAACTTTGATTTTGTGCAATGTTGTATATGTAATAAATAAGAGTAAAATCGTGATATTCCCTTTCTCTTCTCCCTTTTTAATCTTTTTTTATTTAATAATATTATATAAAATTAAAACGTTTTTTTCATTTAAATTATTACTATGCTTTTTTATAACAATATTTTTAGTATTTACTTGCTTATTATCTTTTCGCTTATTCATCAAAGTAAATATCTACATATTCAGTATCATCTGTATCCTTTGAAATGCCCATTTTTCTAATAAATTCCGTAGGTATATATATTTGTATAACTTAATTTTTTTCGATTATTTTTTCATCATTTTTTATTAAATCAGTTATAAATGTTCTCGACCAGCCAGTCAGTTTTGCTATTTCTGTATATGTTTTTCCTTCCAAATACAACTCAATACATTTCTTTTTTAATTCTCGCTTTTCCATATAACCACTTTCCCTATTACTTTTGTAAAAAATTATAACAAAAAAAGTCATTTTTGTAAATGAAAATGGCTCTTTCGTAAAAAATTACTTGCAATTTATAAAATAAATAGTAAAATCAATACGATCTATATTCAATAATATCTTCTATAGAGCAATTAAAATAATGGCACAAACATATTCTTATCATTTGTAGGGGTTTTAAATACATTTCTTTCATAAACTATCCCCCTTTTTATAAGTATAACATATTATGTAATTTATTTTTGTCGTATTTTGTCGATTGTAAGAAATTTTTAATTATTTTTAATAAAATCTAAAATTTGACATATAATATAAAAGATGTTATAATTACATTAGACGTCTAAAGAAAATATGTTAAGCGATGTTAAACGTAAAAAAGACTAGGTCTGCACACCTAGTCTTTTTCCTTTGTCTAATCCTTGAAATTCTTTACAATTAAGTAAATCAAATAAAGTTTCAACAAGTTGATTATGCCTCGCAATGTTAAACAACCTCCTTCCTGCCTCTTAGCAAGTCGGCATATATAATATAAACTATTTTCTTCGTATTGTCAATTTTTCGTTCTCTGTTTAGAATTATATTATTAATATTGCTGTTTTTGACATTTTGCTAGTTTTGTAGTAGACTTATTTATATTAGAAGTAGATACTCTATTCGTTTTGGACGTATTGTTTGGAGTCTTATTGACATCATTCGATAGAGATATACTTCTTTTTACATATAAATAGTTTTAACTTTCATAGTTTATTGCTTATTAGAAACTATTACAAATGATATATAAGTCTCATCTTTTATTAATTTTTTAAATCGTAGTCCTTCATCTCATGAAGCTTTTAAAGTGGTATTTTCTTCTTTACTTCCTTTTCAAATATTTATATATAACCTTTTCAACATAAGCTAAAGCTTCATGATTTGTAATAAATCTTCCATCATGCCTATGCCTTACTGTTGCTCTTATATTGCTTATTTGCATGTTGTATTGACTATGATACATTCTCGCTAATTGATTTTTACTTAAACCTTGCTTCCACTTTTGGATTATATCTTTTTCGTTCATACTACACCTCAGATGTAGTATGCTCTATTTATCCTCTAATAAATCATTTATTATTACCTTAATGATTATTCTTGTTGTTCTGTCATTTTTATCAACCTCTTTCTTTTTTCATAGACTTATTAATATCAGTTCTACTTTTGACATTTAAATTATTTTGTGATATACTGTTAACAGGTAAGGAATTTGAACTACCAAATCTAGCTGAACTCTTTTTAGAGTTGGAAGCTATGGGTAGCAAATTATTACCTCTTTTTTATGCTTCTAACATTATTTTGTTTAATTCTCATCTTCCTCTAAGTCCTCCTGACTGATTATTTCCGTTGCTTTCTCCAATATTGGTTGTTCTTGTGTTGGAAGTTTTTTAGTCAGTTTGTATTGACTTGCTAGATAATCTACCATTGCTTGTTGTTGTTTTTGTGTTTCTAACATTGATATTATTAGAAGAACAAATTGTTTGTCCATTTTTGCTGACTTCAAATAATCTATTAATACTTCTTGTTGTTCTGTCATTATTATCAACTTCTTTCATAATTTTATTTATTATTTGCTCATTATCAATTATTTTAATTTTACCTTTGAATACATAATTATTAAAATCTAATTTGTCAAAAATATAAAAGTAATCTCAATAGCACTTATAATTAATACCAGTAGATAAATTAAGATAATCCGTATTAATTGCACTGACTACACCTGCATATTCATTTCTTCTTAATTTTATCCCCTTATTATTCCTTTATTTTTTGTAGAACCTCTATATTTAGTGAATATGATTTGTATCTATATATACTGCATTTTTGAATAATTCTAGAAATTTCTGCATAGAATTAGTGCTAGCAGTATTTTTGACATTTTGGTTATTTTGTGATATACTATCTTTAGACTTAGTAGACTCGCATACCTTTTTGGGTATCTTGCAAACCACTTTGTGTGGCAAGCTTTGGGGAACTCAAGTCTTTTTTGTTTGTAATTTTTATATTTTCAATTCAATATCTATCAAAAGTATCTGCAAAAGAATAATTTTTTGTATCAATCCTAATTTATAATACTTCTCTTTCTGCATTTAGTTTCACTTTTGACTTTTGTGTCTTCTTGTGGTATACTATTTTTAGGCACATTAGACCTGTCCACCTTTTTAGGTGTTTTGGAAGTCTCTTTTTGAGATATTCCCGAGGTAATGTTGCCTATTTTTTATGTTATCCATACCATATAAAGTATTGTTGGTTGTCTTAATTTAACACTACATCGTTATTTTTAACATTTTGCATTGCTGTTTAATTCTCCTCTTCCTCTAAGTCCTCCTGACTGATTTCTAGAGCTCTTATCGTTATTCCCTTCTTAGTTATTGTTTTTCCTTTGTTTGTCATATTCGCCACGTACTCTAGTAGCTTGTATGTTTTTTCTGGTTCTTTTACTGCTATCATTATTGGTATTATCAAATCATCTTCCATTGATAAACTCTGTAATAATTCCAGTAACATTTTTTGTTCCTTTGAAAGTTCCATTTTTTATATCTCCTTGTATAATCATCTTCATTGTTTTGTATTTTTCCTCATTATTTTGAGATTTTCGAGTAATATTATTAATATCATTTTCACTTTGACATTTGTCCCTTTTTGTAGTATACTTGTATTAATAGAAGAAGTAGATAAGTTATCCGTTTCGGACGTTCGGCTTGGGAATTTTACATTATCAGGCGTTAACTGAATACTCCTTCTTTTTATTTTTTGACCTATATTTCTCAACATCTTTATTTTTAGAAAAGTTTTGTATTTTACTTTTCATACTATTAATCATAGATTTATCTAACTTTTCTAAATGTAATTGTTCATTATTGATGTTTTAGTATTTAGTTTTCCGCTTCTTCTAAGTCCTCCTGACTAATTTCTAGAGCTCTTACTACTATTTTGTCTTTGTCTAGTTTGAAATTTTTGTCCCACATTTCTATTATGTAGTCTATCAATTTCTCCGTTTTCTCTGGTTCCTTTACTGCTAACATTATTGCTATTATCAAATCTTCATCCATATCTTTTATACTCTTTAAAACTCCTAATAGCTTCTGTTGTGCCTGAGATAGTTTCATCTTTAATAATCCTCCTTATTTCATCTATTAAAATTTGCATATTCCTTTTTTACTAATCTTATTCCATTACTATATAGAATTAGTATTAGCAGTATTTTTGACATTTTGATTGTTTTGTTATATACTATTATTAGAGGCAAGATTAATGCTGTTGGACAATTAGAGTCCAGGACCATTAATGAATTGCCTTTTATTTTTATCTTTTATATGTTCGCCTTTTTTATTGACAATATCTATTATTATAGCAAGAGAATTTTTTGAATCTGTTCTACTTATAGATTCTAATTATAATTTTACTATTTCTTGTAATATTTTTTGAACTGTTATTTTTTCTTTGTTATCTTCCATTTCTAATATTTTTTCTAGTATTATTTGAGCTTTTTCGTCTTCCTGAACTGCTGGTAGCAATGCCATTATTGTTTCTGAGTCTACATCTAACATTTTCAAGATATTTATTAAGTCCTTGTGATTTTGTGTTAATTTCATTAAAAACTCCTCCCTTGCCTATCAACTCTTGAATTAATATTCCTCTTCTTTTCTAAGTCCTCCTGACTGATTTCTAAGGCTCGTATTACTAATTTGTCTTTGTCGATTTTCTTCCCCTGATTGTCCATGTCTATTATCCAGTCTAATAGATGGTTTGTTCTTTGAGGTTCTTTCACTGCTAACATTGTTGATATTATTAAATTTTCGCTCATTTCTAATGTCCTGCATAATTCTATCAAAAGTTTTTGGTTTTTTGAGAGTTCCATTCTTAATCTCCTTTCTTTCTATATCAATACTATATTCATTTCCTTCAATTCCATCTTAGAAATTATTATGTTATTATCAAATTCTTACTTTAAACTATATAATTTCTATTACATTTACTGCATTTGTAGTGAAAGTCATGCAAGTATTTTTTGTTTTCATTCTCAGAAACAATATTAAATTTTTTTATAATCTTTTCTAAACACTTATCATAGTATATATAATATGTTTTTTCAACTACATTATATATTACTCTACCTCTTGGATAATAGTCAAAATCAACTTTATATTTAGAATAGTAATATTTATCCCATATCTCCATATGACTTTTAGGATAGTTTAAAAAATCTCCATATTTTTCTGCTTCTTCTAAACTACATTTATGTATGAAAAACATATTATCTACCACAAAGAATATTCCTACCATTTAAGTATCTTCTCCTTTTTTCTTGTATATTATCAAAAGCTGTTGATTTATCACTTCCTCTAATCCTCCTGACTGATTTCTAATGCTCTTATTGTTATGCCTCTTTTAGTTATCTCCATGCCCTTGTTTGTCATATCTGCTACATACTCTAATAATTTGTATGTTTTTTCTGCTTCCTTTACTGCTATCATTATTGCTATTATTCCATCTTCCTCTACTGATAAACTCTGTAATAATTCCAGTAACATTTTTTGTTCCTTTGATAATTCCATTGTTTACTTGCCTCCTATTAAATTAATTACATCATCATTTTTGACGTTTTGCTGATTTTGAGGTATAATATTATTAGAAGCCACAGATGTGTCGCCTTGGGCGTTAATATTAGGGGATTTTATATCATCTAATTCCACATCATCGGCTTTTTTTAATCATTTCTCCTCTAATCCTCCTGACTAATTTCTAGGGCTCTTATTACTATTTTGTCTTTGTCTAGTTTGAAATTTTTGTCCCACATTTCTATTATGTAGTCTATCAATTTTTCCGTTTTCTCCGGTTCCTTTACTGCTAACATTGTCATTATTATGCCCTCTTCTTGAAGTCCTAAAGTTTTTAACAATGCTATTAATCTTTTCTGGTCTTCTGATAGTTCCATTATCTATCTCCTTTCTAATTTTATTTATAAGTAGTCCTCATAACTGATTATTTCCGTTGCTTTCTTCAATATTGGTTGTTCTTGTGTTGGAAGTTTTTTGGTCAGTTTATATTGACTTGCTAGATAATCTACCATTGCTTGTTGTTGCTTTTGAGTTTCTAACATCGACATTATTAGAAGAATAAACTGTTTGTCCATTTTTGCTGACTTCAAATAATCTATTAATACTTCTTGTTGTTCTGTCATTTTTATCAACCCCTTTCTTTTTCACATTTTTCATAAACTATTATCTAGTAACCATAAACTTATCAATATCAGTTCCACCTTTTGACATTTGAGTTATTTTGTGGTATATTAGTAGTTGAAGACTTAGTATTGGGGTTTGGCAATTGTAGCCACTGTCCGTTATTAAGTCTGTTTTGCATTCATAGGTTGTACTTTTCCCATTTTTGACATTCAAATCATTTTATGTTATACTGTTTTAGTAGGTAGAGAATTTGAACCACTAACTATAGCTGAACTCTTTTTCGAGTTGGAAGCTACGAGTGGCAAATTACTACCTATTTTTTTACATTCAACACTCAAATCCTATTTTTCTAACTTCTCTTTCTTTTAAAGTTATTGATTTTATAGCATTTTCTATATCAGTTTTCTTTATAGAATTTATAGATTTACTAGATGTTTGCACTATTCTGTCTGCCTGTTCAAATTTAACTTTTTCAAATAGATTTCTAACATATCTACCATTTCCAAAATTAATTTCATTTTTAGCTATTTTAAAATTATCAAATAAAATTTCTCTACATGTATCTGATATTTTATACTTTTCTTTTTTGCATAATCCTTCAAATATTTCTAATAATTCATTCTCATTATAGTCAGGAAAATTAATTGTAAATTGTATTCTACTTTCAAAACCAGGATTTAATCTAATCAAATTATTCATTTCATCCGTATATCCAGCTAAGATTATACAAACCTCATTCCTATGATCTTCCATTTCTTTTATTAATGTTGCAATTGCTTCATCCTCAAAACTTCCTCTTCTATCAGCAACTAAACTATAAGCTTCATCAATAAATAAAACTCCTCCTATTGCTT
The DNA here is from genome assembly GCA_947626865.1 of uncultured Clostridia bacterium. GTDB lineage: Bacteria > Bacillota > Clostridia > TANB77 > CAG-508 > CAG-269. Next base: position 15,311 of record CANQTZ010000120.1, on the reverse strand, counting down.
GCTCTACTGTATCATGAACTTTTTGTGCAGTCCACCCCACATATTTATCAACTAAATCCCTGCCATGAATTTCTACAAAATCTCCACTACCACTTAATATATTTTCCTGTTCAAATATTTTCCCTATTACTCTTGCTATGCTTGTCTTTCCAGTACCAGGATTACCAGTAAAACACATATGTAATGATGGAATCTCTCCCCTCTCTTTATTAAGTTTTATATAATTCAAAATCTTATTAATTTGTTTTTTAATTTCTTCTAAACCAATTAATTCATTTAGTTCATCTTTTGCCACTTTTTTAGGTGTTATATTTCTTCGACCTCTGTTTCTTTTTGATTTACTTTTTAAAAAATATTCTTTATTCTTTTTTAGCATTTGTTTATCTACAAAATCTAGATTTTTACTTTTACATTCAATTATAATTTTTATAAGCATATTTTTTAAAGTCCAAAAAGGAACATCAGCATATTCCTTTAAGTCTTGCTTTTTATATTTTAAATGATACTCGTCAAATTTATTTTTACAATACATCATTTTATCCTCTAAAGATATTTTATCTATCGTCATTCTAAAACTAGCTAATTCACCAAGCTCTCCATCGGTTTCTCCTTCGCAATAATTAGTATCTTCAAATATAAATATTTTATTTCTAAATTGTTTCATTGTCCTTTTTAAATCATCTAGTTCATCTTCGTAATTAATTCTTAATTTCTTTTCATTGATAACAATTATCGCCTCATCAATTCCTGAGATTTTATCAAAAGGACAATTCCTTCTACTATTTATTACTTTATCTAGAAAACAGATATTATCATTTTGGATAATATTATATTTCATAAAAATTTTTGCACAGACTTTTAATAAATCATTCAATAAATTATAAGATGAATTATTTCTTACAATTATATTATAGTTACCAAAATCCAATTCATTATTCTGTTTTAATTTTATATAAAGAATTATATCTCTTAAAACATCTTTGTTTTGGACAACACCGCATAAATCATCTAATTCTTTTAATATTTCTTCATCTTCTACATCTAATTTATAATTGTTTACCATAGTAACTTCTCCCCTTTATAATAAAATCCTCATTATCAATGCATTTATTATACATCAAAATAATGAGAATATAAATGAGGGTGGTCACACAATGCATTAAGGTTTTACATTTCATATTTTTTCATAGCATTTTTTATCACTTCTATCATTTCATTTCGTAATGAAAGTGGTCTTTTTACTTCTACTAAATCAATGTTTCTCATTGCCCACATTTTAAACCCTAATGGATTAGTATCAACTAATAATTTAAAATGTTTTTCATCTCCAGAGATTTTTTCAATAGTTACATTTCTCCCAAATGTTTCAAGTACAGTATCTAATAACCATATATGACAAACCGCTTCTACTTCTTCTTTTTTGCCACCAAACATTTCTATTGATGACTCAGCAAAATCTTGTATTTCACTTTTCTTTTTCTTAATCGTTATTTCTTCATCTAAAGTTTGGATATTTTTTATTCTATCAATTCTATAATTATAAAATTCAGTTTGTCCATCTTTTATTCCAATTAAATAGAACTCTTGTTTATTATATACAATAGCGAATGGTGAAACCGTTGGAGTGCTTACCATTTTCTTTTCTAACTTATTTGTTATCGCATATTTCCAATATTCAAATTTAATTTTTTTATGATTATAAATACTATCTGAAATATCTTCTATATTTTTAATAACCTCCACATTTTCAGTTTTTGAATCATTAGCATATATTTGATAATCTTTAATTTTATCATTTTCATATATTGTTTGAATATTTTTACATTTATTTATAATGTTTTTAGCTATAGACGGAACAATATAATTAGCATAACTAAAACTATCAATTATTGCTCTCACCTCTCCTGGTTCAAAATCTGTTTCTGGATCACGATTAAGATAATAACCTTTTCCATTATCATCTCTTGTGCTAATATCATAATCTAATTTATATTTTAATAAATTTATATTTCTTCTTATTGTTCTAGTATCAATCGCAACATTATATATTTCTTTAATTCTTCTTTGTATTTCAGTAGCTGAAAGCATGTGATTTTCATCACTATATTTTTTTAATACATTTAATATGTATAATACATTTCCATTTTTTTCGTATAAATCCATGATTATTTCCTCCTTACAATTTAACAAAAAAATGAGAGAATTTTTCCCTCATTAATCACAATTGATTGATTGTTTAGATATTTTTAAAATCGGCTTTAACATCAGCAAACATTACAAGAATATTTCCCTTTTGCAATTTACTCAAATCAAAATTTGCTCTATGAGTTGCAACTGGCATTATACCTATTGCAGTTTTAATATATATTATAGTAAAGCTAATATTTACTTTTGCAATATTTACAATAACATCTTTGTAATCTTCAACTATTCCAATTATAAAAGATGAAGGTTCATCCAAATGACCTGTTAATACTCCACCAACAGCCATCATATTTGTAGAATATCCTTTAACATACATATCTGTATTACCAACTTTTATAGCTTTTCCAAAACCTAATTCTTTATTCATTTCATTTTCATCATCATATAGATTAAGTTCAAATGGAAAAGCTGATAAATAAACAACTTGATTTGTATTTTCTATGTTTTCTTTTTGTAAACAATATCTATTTACAGTTTCTATTTGAAAATGTGAATCGTCTTCAGATATAACATCATAATATTCATTTGCTTCTGAAGATTTATCTAATTTTTTTTGAAAAGTTAAATTGGTTTGATTATCATTTTTTAATGTTATATCAGTATCAACAAGTTCTAAAGAATTCTCCCTAACTTTAAGTGTTATTACTACTTTTCCTATTATTTCATTTGTATTGGATTCTTTAATATAACTTTCCATATTAATACTTTTTTTATCATCACTAACAAAAATATTATCTGCATTTTGGGTATATTCTGTTATAATACTTGAAAAAAGATTTGTATTCATTTCTTCTTTACTATTGTCAATAAATGAATTAAAATGTACCGGCATATAACTCTCTCCTTCTATATAAGCATATTTTTTATTGCTTTTTTTCGAATCCTTTGTATTGCATTATCAATAGACTTTACGGGAGAATCTAATTGTTTTGCAATAGTTACATAGCTTTCTCCTTTTATAAATCTATCTAAAACCTGTTTTTCAAACTTACTCAATGATTTAGTTACTGCATTTTCTACTTCTTGGTAATATTCCTTTTTCATAATTGTTTCTAAAGGATCCTCAACCAATTTATTATTAAAAGTATCTATTAATTCTACACTATTTTCATCATTATTGTCATAAGCAGACATATTTAAAGACAAATAAGAATTAAGTGGTATATGTTTTTGCCTATTGGAACTTTTTATAGCTGTTATTAATTGCCTTTCTATACATATATTAGCAAAAGATTTGAATGAGTTTTGTTTTCCTGCATCAAAATTTTTTATAGCCTTAAATAAACCTATCATTCCCTCTTGAATAACGTCTTCTCTTTCTGCTCCAATAATAAAGTATCTTCCAACTTTCATATTGACCAATTCTTTATATTTTTCTAATAAATAAGCTAAAGCTTTTTCGTCTCCTTGTTTTATTAAAGATACTATTTGTTCATCTGTTAAATCATTAAATTTATTTGTTATATAGAATACATTTTCATTTTGCATAATGTCTTTTGAATACCTCCAAAATGTCCTTTTTAGTAATTATATATATCAAACCTTGTAAAGTCAAGGAAATTTGACAATTATTTTAATTCTTCTTTTATCATTGCCCAAACATCATCTGATTCCATTCCTTTTTGCCATGAACCGAATTCCTGCTAAGTGATTTTCATTTATTAAAGAAATTTTAGCTTTTAATGATTCTATATCTTCTATCCAAATTTGCTTTTGATTGCCATTATCTGTATATTCCACATAATTTTGTTTTACATCATCTTTCCACTCTTTATTAGTACCTTCTGGGATAACAGAATCGGTACTTTTCATACTTACTGTTTTACTAGTTAATTTACCTTCACTATCTGTAGTCCAAACTCTAGTATAAAAAGGAACTGCCAAAATAATTTTATCTGATTCAATTTCTTCAGTTTGTAAAAACTTATTCAAATTTAATGAAACCCAATCATATCCAGCAGTAGTTCCTGCTTTTGTACTAGATACACCATACTCATCATACGCCATAAATACAATATAGTCTGCTACATCTCCGAATTACATTTCTATCAAAACACATTGACCATGTTTCACCACCATCTGGAGCTGTTACATCTACAGAAATAACTAGACCAATTTCTTTTAATCTAGGTGTTAATTCTATAATAAATCTAGAATACATATCCTTATCTTCTTGTTTCATATTTTCAAAATCTATATTAACACCATCTAATTTATACTCAACACAGGCATTAATAATGCTTTCTATTAATGCTTGTCTTTTTTCATAGCTATTCATAATATTAGATGTAATTTGCAAACTTTCACTTGCTGCCTCTGCATTTGATATCATTGGCCAAACTTTATATCCATTTTCATGTGCCCACTCAATATAAGCCTTCCCCTTTTCACCTATATTTTCTTTTAACTCTCCATTATTGTTTAAATAGAAAAATGATGGTGATACTACATTAATTCCTTCTATGGTTGTTCCGCTTCTATCTGGAGCAGAAGCTACGGTAGAATAATAATCCCAAGTTAAATTGACTTTTCCTTCTACTTGTTTTTCTTCTGTCATATCTTCTCTGACAGCATATTCATTCTCTATCTTATTCGATTTTACATATCCTATTTTTCCATTTGAAGTTCTAACTTTTTTGTATCCATTCTCAGAAGATACAACAATTACAGTATCTCCCTTTTTTATTCTATCTACTGTTTTAGCTAAAAATTTAGTTGAAGATTTTACTGATAAATTAGAAGAAACAATTGCTTTTCTTTGTTCCCTATCTAAAGAATCCATAGTAATTACCTTAGAATCTTCCTTATTTTCAATTTCTATTTCATATACATCTTTCATTTCCGAAATTGGCAAATATTCAACACCATCTTTTTCTATTGCATGTGCATAAGTTTGCTTTTTTGAACCATTTATTATAATTTCATTTTCTTCAAAGCCAATGGTTGCCATTTTCTTGTTATATGTTGTTACAATTTGGTTTGATTCTTCTTCATCATATATGTATTTATCAAAAAAGTTAGCAACATCTTGTTTTGAAAGATAAATGATATTATCTTCTATTAAAATGTCATTTTTTAAATTAGATGTAATGTTGTTATTATTAATTACTAAATTTATTCGATCATTTTTGTCAAATACAATATAATTGTTTAATATTAATCCTATACAACATATTACAATAACTGCTAATATACCAATAATTACTTTTCTTATATTTTTATTATTTGCCATTCTTTTGGCTTTTTGTTTTTCCATTTTATTCCTCCTAAAAAGTACATTTTTCACTTCCTTTTTACTATAACATAAATTATCTTTTTAGGGAACTATTTTTACAAAATTTTTTTCATTCCCTTAAGAAACAATTTCTTTTCATCTGATATCCTATAAGATTCAATTGCTTTTTGTATTGCTTTATTATATGTAAAATCATCTAAATTAGCAGTACGTAAATATTTTACAGTATCTTCATAAAATTTAATTAATGCTATTGATATTGCCCAAGCAACTGCCATTTGTACATAATAGTCTGTGCTTGTTATATTATCAAAAATTTCAAAAATACTTTCTAAATATTCCCTTTCTATATAATAATCTAAAATCATAACTACGCCAAATCTAATTTCAAATTCTTTGTTAGATGAAAGATATTCGTGCATTAAATTCCACATTTCGTCTTTATATTTTTTTGTTATTTTTAATCCTGAACAAAATACATCACAAACAGCCCAATTATTAATTTTTGGTACAAATCGCTTGATTTGTTTTTCTATTACTGTGAAGTCATCTTTGTTAAGTCCTATTAACATTCCTTGTAGCATAATTTCTTCATAATATTTATTTCCTATTTGATTTATTAATTCACCTATTTCATATTTTTTTGATAATTCTTTAGCATACTTCCTTAAAATTGGTACTCTTACTCCTATTATGTTTTCTATGCCTGGACATAATTTACTATGAAACTCTTTGTATTTCGTATCTGCTAATTCAAATAATTTTTCTCTAATTTCTTGTTCCATTTATATTCCTCATTTTTCCTTTATTTCAATATTCGAATTGTATTAAATATTGTAATTAATGTTGTACCTACATCTGCAAAAACCGCTTCCCACATGTCTGCTATACCAAATAGACTAAATACTAAAATTAGTAGTTTAACACCTATTGCAAAAATCAAGTTTTGTTTTATAATGCAATTTGTTTTCTTAGAAATATTAATTGCTTCAATTATTTTAGGTAATTCATCTGTCATAATGACCATATCAGATGCTTCGATGGCAGAATTTGAACCAATACCTCCCATCGAAATTCCAATATCTGCCCTTGCAAGTACAGGACTATCATTTATTCCGTCTCCAATGTAGGCTACTTTTTTATTGGTATGATTGTTTTCTAAAACTTTTTCTAATTCATTGTATTTGTCTTGTGGCAACATTTCTGATTTTACTTCATTGATTGCAACATCATTTGCAATTTTGTTTGCTACTTCTTTTTTGTCTCCTGTAAACATTTTTGTCTTGATTCCCATTTTAGCTAGTTGTTGCATTGTATCTTTCGCTTTTTCTTTAACTTCATCTGTTAATATAATATTTCCTATTATTTCGTCATTTATTTTTAAATATAAAATAGTTCCTTCATTTGATTGTGTTTCTGTTTTTCCAACTAAAGCAGAGTTTCCTATTTTTACTAGCTTATTATCTATTTTGTATTGCAATCCCTTTCCAGAAATTTCTTTAAAGTCTGTTACTGCTGAAGTATCTATTTTTTCATCTACTGCCCTTAAAATGGATTTACCAATAGGATGATTTGAAAAGCTTTCGCCTAAAGCAAAGTATTTTAAAATTTCTTTAGTTTGATAGTTTTGATTATAAGAATTTACTTGACTTACCTTAAAACTACCAGTAGTAATTGTTCCTGTTTTATCAAATATAATTTCTCCAATATCTTTTATTCCATCTAAATAGTCACTTCCTTTGATTAGAATTCCCCTTTTAGAAGCTTTCCCTATTCCACTAAAATAGCTAAGGGGAACAGAAATTGCTATAGAGCATGGACAAGAAATAACTAGAAAAATTAAAGCTTTATAAATACTTTGACTATAGGTAATATTATTTACTAATAGTGGCATAAATATTGCTACTAAAATGGCTAATAAGAAAATAATTGGTGTATATATTTTGGCAGCCTTTGCAACAAAATTTTCTGTTTTGGCTTTTTTATCTGTTGCATTTTCTACCAAATTTAAAATTTGACTTACTGTACTATTTTCATAAGTTTTTTCTACTTGTATTTCTAAAAGTCCCTCTGCATTAATGCCTCCTGAAAGTACCTTATCATTTTCTTTTACTTTTACAAGTGCACTTTCGCCTGTTAAAGCTGAATTATTTATTTCAGCACATCCTTTTATAATAACACCATCTAATGGGATTTTTTCTCCTGTTTTTACTAAAATGATGTCTCCTATTTTTACTTCTTCTGGATTTACTTTTTCTATTTCTTCACCATTTTTTAGGTTAGCATATTCAGGTTTTATATCCATCAAGCTAGATATTGATTTCCTTGTTTTATTAACTGCTTTTGCTTCTAAAATTTTTCCAATTTCATATAATACTATAACCATTATTCCTTCTGCTCCTTTGTCTACGAAACAAGCTCCAATGGCAGAAATCATAATTAATGCATTTTCGTCTAATACTTTATTTTTTGTTAATTGAATAAATGCTTTTTTAGCTATTTTGACTAACAATATTATTAATGCTATTACTGTAAAAATAATGGCAACTGGATTTCCTAATTTTAATGAATTTCCTATAAAATAAATGAGTGCACCTACTAATATTCTTAAAATGTCATAACTATTTCTTTCTGATTTTTGATTATTTAATTCTTTTTCTTTTAAAACCGTTACATCTGGCTCTAAATTGTGTACTATTGTTTCAATTTCTTTTGTGACTTCTTTTTCATTTTCATTTTGTGTTTGAAAAGATAGTTTTAAAGTTGAAAAATTGACATTTACTTTTTCATATCCTTTTGTATCCGCAATTTTGTCCTCTATCTTTTTTGCACAATTAGCACAATCTAAGCCTTGTAATATATATCTATAATTCTTCAATATGCTCACGACCTTTCTTAACTATTTGTGCAATATGTTCGTCATCTAGGCTATAATAAACAACTTTGCCTTCTTTTCTATATTTTACTAGCTTTGATTGTTTTAAAATTCTTAGCTGATGAGAAATGGCAGATTGCGTTGTTTGAACAATGTTTGCAATGTCACAAACACATAGTTCCTCTTGCATTAAAGCATAAATTATTTTCATTCTTGTAGAATCTGCAAATACTTTGAAAAATTCTGCTAAATCGTATATTAGCCCATCATCTGGCATAATTTGTTTTACTTTTTTGACTGTATCTTCGTGTAATACTGTACATTCTAAAAATTCTTCTTCCATATAAATTCCCCCTTTTCCCCTTTTTTCGTTTTTTTATTCCAAACGCATGAATAGTTGTTCATATATTTATGATATTCCTTTTTTTTTCTTTTGTCAATATGTTTTAAAAAAAGTTTTATTATATTTTTGGATATTTATATATCAGAACCTTTGTTTGTATGACGTGAAAAATTTTCGGCGAAAGTAATTTCTATTACCTTCGCCGTTTGTGTGTATTTATAAAACCTACCATATGATATTAGCTTAAATCTACCAAAAGATGTTTATCTTTGGCTATAAAAATTTTTGAAAGAGTTCTCACTTCGTTCGAACTCTTTTAAAAATTTTTACCTAACGTACAAAGCTGGGCGAAACCCAACGCTACAGAAGCTGAAGGAAGTGTTATAGGCAACGCGGTGCGAAGCTGGATTGCTGTTGTCTCCGTTGTTGTAAGCGCCTCCCCTAAAGCAACAAGGACCGTTGGAACCCTCAGTATATTTCTCTAATGTCCATTCATATACATTTCCTGCTATATCATATATATTTAATACACTATTTCTTCCGTTTTTTTCCGTCTTCTTCCACTTCTGCTCCTGTTGTTAATAAGACACTTTCTGATTTTTTGTAGCTTCCTGATACATCTAAGAAACTTGCTCCGTTGTTTGTTGAATACTTTCCTTTGGTAACTGTAAATTCTTTATTTTTATAATTTCCCCAACTGGTTGAATCCTTTTTTAACTCTTCTTGTGTTTTTCCTTCTTTTGTTTCTATAAACTTCATTACTAAGTCCCATTGGATTCCAAACATTAAACTACTTTCATAATCTCCAGATTTCATACTACTTGCTTTCTCTTGTGCTTGTTTACATGTTACAAAATTATATGGATATGCTCCTTCTTTACATACTGGTGTTGTTAATTCAGCATCTTCCTTTGTTCTTAGTGTTTCTGTCCCCATCTCATATTGCCCTATCCAGAACCCTCCATTTTCATATATACTTTTTAACATCTTATTTTTTAATTCATTATACTCTGATAATGTTAATCCTGTCGCATCTTTTGCTGTAGTCTCATCAAATTCGTCTTTACCACTGCCTCTATAAGAACTTGCATAATTTTGTAATACTTTTTCTATATTGCCATAATCTTCTGAAGCAGTTGGTATACTTGCTCCATTATCAACATTCGTAGTATATTCAGTATTTTTATATATACTTGTTGGCACTTCTATCCATACATAACTATTTCCTTCACCATCTACAATAACCAATCCCTCATCAATTGTACTTTCTCCTTCTATTCTTGTTGGAGCAAATCCTGCTGGAATTTTTACTCCTTGAAATTCTGTTTCTTCGTCATTCATATTTGCTTCTGCTACAGCTAATCTTCTCTGTTCTTCTTTTGATGCTGTTTCTGTCTCTTCTTTTGCTTTATTGGCTTTCGTCAATATTCCATTCTCCCCTGTTAATGTCGCAATACTTACTGCTGCTAAGATTAACAAAACAATTATAGTTATAACAAGTGCTATTAAAGTAATTCCTCTCGAATTTTTTCTTGTTTCCATTAATATTCGATTAATGCCGTAAAATTTCTTCCTTTTCTTTTCCTCTCCATTTGTACATTCATTTTTCTTTTCTACTTTTAGCATAGTTTCCCTTCCTTTCTTTTGTTTTTAGTATTTTCAATTTCAATAGAAATATACTTTCCGTATCTTCAGCGATACTCTTTTTATATAATATCAATTTAAAAAAAATTTGTCAACCCTAAAATTATCATCAATTAATATTTCTATTTATGCGACTTTTTTACCCTAAATATTCCTAAGATGTTCAATTCGTATCTTTAGTGGATACAAACTCCTAAATTTTTCTTGTAAAATTAAAATAATTTAATAAGAAAGGATTTACATATATGTATCAATGTAGTAAATATAATAATAAACTAAACGTTTCTAGTAATAAGATAAAAGAACTACGAACAAAAAATCATCTATCTCTATCTGGTTTATCCACCAAATTAGCACTTATGGGTATCGACATTCCCAAACCTTCTTTGCATAAATTAGAAACGGGAAAAAGAGTTTTAAAAGACTACGAACTCTATGCCCTATCTCATATTTTTAAAGTCCCTATTGAAGAATTATTAGATGAATTTATTACTGAACTAAAAAATGAAGATGTTATTTAAAATTCTATTATTTTTTAATTTTACTTTAAATCAGTTTATGATTTTTATATCTATAGTTTAACTCATATTAAAATAAATACTCATCAATCCCATTTAATCACTATAAAAACATTATACCACTAATGTGCCAAGCAAACATAACCTGTCCCAAAAAGCACATCAATGTACCATTAGTGCCTGTCCCAAATGGTACATTGCAAAAAAGTCAATACTTTCACTGCAAATTAGTCATAAATAAATATATCCCCTATAACAATTATAGAGGACATTTGTTAATTTGTATCTATACTATTAGATTCACTAGAAGTAGTTTCACTTGAATTGGTTTCATTTACTATATTTTCATTACGGGACTGGTTCGTTGTGTTAGTTGTATTGCTTGTAGATGGATTAGTTGTTGTATTATTAGATGTATTATTTTCTTGTGTACTTGGTCTAGTAGTATTTGATGTATTTGTTTGTTGAGTATTATTTGTGGCTGTACTATTAGTTGTATTTGTAGTGGTATTTGATTGAGTTTGATTAGATGGTTCTTGATTTGTATTAGTATTTTCTGAATCTTGTTGTACTTGTTGAGGATCTACTGCATCAATATCTTGTGTAATTCCTTCAATTACTTCTTGTACCTTATTTTGAACACTATCTTTATATCCATTATCTTTTAGTTCACTACCACCATGTTCATCACATAAACCTGGTACAGTACGCCATAAGAAATATTCAGTATAAGTATCTGGGCAATTTGTAGTAGCTTTTTTACCAGTTTTTGAACATATTGTTACAGCAGATACAGAAGTTGGCTTTTCAAATGTAGCACTTTTTAAACCTGCATGTATTCTAGACATTACATTAGCCCATAATAAACCTGCTGGATTTTTATTATTATATTCGATAGACTCATTTTGGTCAAACCCATACCAAGTAACTGCTGTATAATATGGTGTAAATCCACAAAGCCATCTATCGTAATTTTCATCAGTTGTACCTGTTTTTGCTGCAACATCTACTCCAGAAATTTTGCAATATGTTGCTGTACCATGAGTACCATTAACTGGTTGTGTTAATATTTCTTTTATAATATAAGCTACTTCTTTTGATACAACTCTTCTTTTATCCTGTTTTGTTTTTAGAATTGTTTTTTTAGCATTATTATCAATTTTTGAATAGAAAGTAGGTTCAATATATTCACCATCATTTGCAATTGTATTATATGCTCCTGCCATTTCTAATGGACTAATACCTTTTTGCAATCCACCTAAAGATAATACTAAAGTTTCATCTTCTGGAGTTAAAGTAGATATTCCCATTTTTTCCAAATATTTTATTGAGTTTTTAGGTTTTATTTGTTCCATAATTTCTACAAATGGAATATTTTGAGAAGATTCTACTGCTCTTCTTACTGTTACTTTCCCAAGTGGTGAATTGTAGTCTGTTGGATGATAATGATTTGCAAAATCTCTCTCTGTATCATCATATATCGAAGCGGGAGTAATAATTTGTTTATCGATTGCTGGCAATAAAACAGATAAAGGTTTTATTGAAGAACCAGTTTGTCTAATACTTTGAGTGGCTCTATTTAAAGAACGAGATACCGTCTTTTTACCTAACCCACCTGTACATCCTAATACATATCCTGTTTTATTATCTATAATAACCATAGCTGCTTGTGATGAATTACCGCCATTTTTAGAAGCTATACTATATTTAGACTTTTCAAATTCTGTTTCAGTAGTTTCTTGGATTTTAGAATTTTGCGTGCTATAAATAGTTAAGCCTGCCATATTAATATAATTGGTTGCAAACGTATCCGATATTTTATATTTTTTTGCTATATCTTGTGTAACTTCTAAGATTAATGCATCAGTATGATAAGAGTACAATGCTTCCTGAGAAGTAATATTTCCTTTTTGAAAATGCAAGCCATTATCAACATTTGCAATCGCAGTATTATAATTTTCTTCATTTATGTATTTTAATTCTAACATTTTACTAAGCACAGTTTTTGTTCTCTTTTTTATTTTTTCCGCATTATCTTCGCCTGTAAATGGATTATAAGAATTAGGAGAATGGTTAAGACCTGCTAAAAATGCACATTCTTCCAAAGATAAATCTTGACATGTTTTGTCAAAATAATATTTTGCTCCTGTTTCTACTCCATACATATTAGGTCCTACATAAATAACATTTAAATATGCTTCTAAAATTTCTTCTTTTGATAGGTCTGTTTCTAATAGCCATGCTTTCCACCACTCTTTTACTTTTCTTGAAATACTATCAGTAGAATCGCCTGTTAAATTTTTAACTAATTGTTGAGTTATTGTACTGCCCCCATAAGAAGATTTACCAAAATGGAAGATATATGATAAAATCGCAGAGCCTGTTCGTTTAATATCAACCCCTATGTGTGAATAAAAACGCTCATCTTCAATAGAAACATAAGCATTTTTTAAATTAGCTGGCATTTCTTCAAAAGAAATAGTTTCATTGTTTTTTTCAATTCCTAATGTAGCTATTTGTTGATTATCGGTATCTAAAACAATAGAATTTTTATTCACTAACATTTCATTTGCTAATGTTTTCCAAGTATGTGCTGAAATTCCTAAATTAATTCCTATTACCACAATAACAATAATTATAATGCTAAACAAAACTCTTCTTAACTTTTTATTTTTCTTTTTCTTTACTTTTTTTCTCGTTCTATTAGTACGTTTATTTTCTAGGTTGTCTAATTCTTTCTCTGAATCTCTTTGAAAAGCTTTTGGTATATAGTTTTCTTCATCTGTGTTTTGCTTTTTTTCTTTTTTACGAGACAATCATAATCACTTTCCTTTTCTATTATTTGTACACTAGTATATCACATAAGACTTAAAATAGAAATAAATTTACTAAAAATATTAATTTAAACTTTAATTTTTTCAAAAGAAGTGATATTATATCTATATATTTTTATGATAGGAAGTGTAAAATTAACATGATAAAGAGAGAAGAAAATCCAGATTTTTTAAATTCTTTTTTAGATTATTCTATTACTATGTTGAATAAATCTCCTAATAGTATAAAAGAATATAATTATGATTTAACCATGTTTTTACGTTTTATTAAACTACATTTTCATCTTACAGATGAAACAGATTTTAAGCAAATAACAATAAACGATATGACAATTGATACAATTAAATCTATTACTTTAGATGATATCCATGCTTTTCTTTCTTATTTGGTTAGTGAATATCATAGTAAGCCAACAACTAGAGCTAGAAAAGTTTCTACTATAAGAATATTTTTTAATTATTTATCTAGAAAGGCAAAGCTAATTGAAGTAAATCCAGCTCAAGATTTAGAAACTCCTAAATTAGATAAAAGACTACCAAAATATTTATCTTTAGAAGATAGTAGAAAACTATTAAATGTTACTAACAATGAAGATAATAGAAATTTTAAAAGAGACTATGCAATTATTACTTTATTTCTTAATTGTGGTATGCGTCTTTCTGAATTAGTTGGTATTAATATACAAGATATTGATTTTAGTGAATGTAAGTTAAATGTTATTGGAAAAGGTAATAAAGAAAGAACTATCTACCTAAATAAAGCATGTATGAAAGCTATAGATGACTATTTACAAGTTCGCCCAAAACAAGGTGTTATGCGTGATAAAAAACAATCTGAAAAGGCTCTTTTCTTAAGTGAACGCAAGACTCGAATTAGTAATCGCACAGTTGAAAATATAGTAACAAAGCAATTATATATTGCAGGATTAGATATTAAAAAATATTCTGTACATAAATTAAGACATACAGCAGCAACTTTAATGTACCAATATGGACAGGTTGATATTAGAGCTCTGCAAGAACTTTTAGGACATGAAAGCATTGCTACAACTGAAATTTATACTCATGTAAGTAATGAACAAGTTCGTAATGCTGTTGAACGCAATCCACTAGCTGATATGTAAGGAAATAGGAAAATACCTACTTCCTTTTTTATGTTTGTGGAATTATGATTTTCTTACCTATTTCCAATTTTTCATTACCTATATGATTAATTGTTTTTATTTCATACATTACATCTCTTATGTCTTTATTTTTATAATATTCATTTGTATTAATTTCGTTTTGTGCAATTGACCATAATGTATCCCCTTCTACTATATAGTCTTCTTTATAGACTATTTTTTCTTTGCAATATGTTTTTTGAATTCCTATTATTGCAATAGCTAGTAACCCGATCATTATAATTAAACTTTTTACGAATTTTTTCCTATTTACTATCCTCATTTTTATAACCTCCTACTTTTTTCGAATACTTGTTCGCTTGTTGTGATTATTATATACGAACATTTATTCTTTGTCAATACCTTTTATAAAAAAATATTATAATTTAACAATATACGGTTACAATTCACAGCCAGATTTATATTTACATAGTCAAAATATTAATATATTATTTATTTGTAACTCCCAACTGCATAACAGACTTTAATACAAA
>CANQTZ010000119.1 GCA_947626865.1 uncultured Clostridia bacterium | reverse complement strand
CACAATAAATAAAGAACAAAAAAGCATAGATTTAAAATTACAAATGAAATGGAAGTGATAAAGTGAAAATAATAGTTTCTAATAATATTAGAATAGAAGAACCAGATGAAAAAATAAAAAATTATGCAGAAACTAACTTAGTAATACCAAATCCAGATTATATAAGAAATGAAAGATTGGGATATTCAAATTATAAAACGTCAAGATTTTTAGTTTTTTATGAAATAAATGGAAAGGAGCTAATTCTACCATTTGGTTGTTTAACAGATTTATTCTCAATGTATCAATTGTGTTTATTTGAAAATAGAATTGTTTCAGGGAAAAGACTTCAATATAAAAGTAAAATAAAATTATTTGATTATCAAGAAAAAGTAAAAGAAAAAGCATATTTAAAGAAGAATGGGATTATTGTAATGCCAGCTGGTAGTGGCAAGACACAAACAGCATTAGAATTAATAGCAAAATTAAGTTTAAAAACTCTTTGGATAACACATACAATAGATTTATTGAATCAAAGTTATGATAGAGCAAAAAATAACTTTGAAGATGTGGGATTAGGTAAAATTGCAAATGGAAAAATAAATATAGGAACGCATATAACATTTGCTACAGTACAAACATTAAAAAGTATTGATTTACAAGAATATGCAGATACATGGGATTGTATTATAGTAGATGAATGTCATAGAATTTGTGGAACACCTGCAAAAGCAGGAATGTTTTATAAGGTAATTAATAAATTAGTTGCTAGATATAAATATGGATTAACAGCAACGCCTTATAGAAATATTAAAGGTTCTGAGAAAGCAATGTTTTGTTTATTAGGAAAAACAATTATTGAGTTAGAAAAAGATGTTATAGGAGATAAAATAATACAGGCTAAAATAATAAAAGTAAAAACAGATTTTGATGAAATACCAGATGAATGTCAAGAAGCAGATGGAACAATAAAATATGCAAACTTAATAACAGTATTATCTGAAGACTTTAAAAGAAATGAAATAATAATAGAACTTTTGAAAAAATGCAAAGGGAATTATACATTAGTATTAACAGATAGAGTAAATCAAATGAAGTATTTAAAAAAGAAATTAGGCTATGGACATGTTATTGATGGAAAAACAAAAAAAGATATTAGAGAAAAAGCTATTCAAGAGGTAAGAGAAGGAAAAGAAAGAATATTATTTGCAACATATGGATTAGCTAAAGAAGGATTAGATATACCAAGATTAGATAGACTTATTTTAGGAAGTCCGCATAGAGATAAGGCAACAGTAATTCAAGCGGTGGGAAGAATAGAAAGAAAATTTGAAAATAAAGGTCAACCTATTTGTTATGACATAGTAGATGATTTACAGTATTTTGAGGGAATGTATAAAAGTAGAAAAAGTTATTATAGGAAAAATGGCAATATAATAATTGAATAAATGCAAAGGAGGAATGAAAGTAATGCAAGTTGAGAATATAAAAAGATTATTACAAGAAATTGAAGATTTGTTTGTTAATTTAGATACAAACAAAAAAATGTTGGAAAAGCAAATAATGAAAAAAGAAGATGAGCAGAAAGATTATTTACATGAGCTTGAATTAGCAAGATTAAACGGAATAGAAATAATGAAAGTAGCAAATGCATTAATAAAAACAAGAAAAGAAAGAAGAAGTTTGAAGGATGAATTAGAATTATTAAATACAGTAAAAGGATATGCAGATAAATATATCACAAAAGGTATTATAGCAGATACAAAACAAGCTATAACTAATATAGAAAGATTGGAAAAAAAATCAAGAAACAAGGAAATATGTACCACGAATTATTCAAAATTTGAAATGCGTAAAGGAGGATAAAAAATGATAATAGTTAGTCAAGATGGATTAAGAATAAGTGAAAATATGGAAATAGGAATATACCCGGAATACTCGATTGAGAAACCATACAAAATAAATTATTATAAAATTGAAAATGACTATATGATTTTGGGAGAGTATAAAACAGAAGAAAGAGCAAAAGAAGTTTTGCAAGAAATAATAGAAAGATATGATAGTATAAAAAGATATGATATACATACAACTTTTGTATATGAAATGCCATTAGAATAGGAGGGAAAGAAATGACATACAAAGAAAGTTATATGCAATGTGATACACTTGAAGACCTTGAAAAAGAAGTTAGAAACGATATGTCAATAGCAATTATGATAAATACAGACAGGATAAAAATAATAAATGAGGCAGTAGAAGAAGTGTGTAAAGAGAAAGGTTGGAAATGTGAAATAAAATAGGAGGAAGAACAATGCAATGTAAATGGATAAAAGTAGAGGGTCAAACAACGAAATACTTTAGATGTAGCCTAAAAAACAAATCAATAGATGAATCTAAGTGTAGAAATTGCCCCATGTTTATAAAAGATAAAAAAGTAGATGATAGTGAAATAGTAAAAAGATTTTCTGAAATTTTAGGAGGAAAATATGGAAGATAAAATTGAAATTGGGGAATATGTGAGGCTAAAAGATGGTAGAATTAGAATTTTTAAAAATTATGTAACTGAAGAAGACATAGAGTTAACTAGACCATATAATACAGCAAAAATAGAAGATATAGTCAAACATTCCAAAAATATAATAGACCTAATAGAAGTAGGAGACTATGTGAACGGTTATAAAATAACAGATATAATATCAGATTATTTATACACAGAAGTTTTAACATTAAATGGCGATTATAAAACGATATGTGATTATCAAATTAACTCAATTCTAACAAAAGAACAATTTGAAAGTATTGAATATAAAGTTTAGGAGGAGCAAAAAATGATATATAATGAGTTAATTAAAGCTGTTAAACAATTGGACAGGCAAATGAAAGAACTTTAGAATTAGGGTGGTTAGTATGAAAAAAGCAGATGAAATGTTTAAAGAATTAGGATACTTAAAAACTGAAAACAAAGATATATCAATTATTACATATTCAGGTAATGAAACTTTAATACAATTTTTTTTAAACACTAAAAGCATTGAAATTGCATCTATTATTAATATGCAAGAACTACAAGCAATAAATGAAAAAGTAAAGGAAATGCAATGGATATGAAAAAAGAATGGAAAGAAATTAAAGGTTATGAAGGAAAATACATTGTTTCAAATTATGGAGAAGTAATATCATTGCCTAGATTAAAGCAAAATAATAGTAAAAAGCAATATGTTGAACCAAAAGAATTATCAAAACATATAAGTTCAACAAATGGATATGTTTATGTTCTTTTATGTGAAAAAGGGAAATGTAAAAATGTAAGATTGCACAAATTAGTAGCGGAGGCTTTTATACCTAATCCTGAAAACAAACCACAGGTAAATCACAAAGATGGAAACAAACAAAATAATAAAGTAGATAACTTAGAATGGTGTACTTGTCAAGAAAATATTAGACACGCATATAACAATGGATTGGCTTCTAATAAAAATAAAATAAAAATACAAAAATGTGATTTAAATGGAATTTGTATAGAAGAATTTAATAGTATTTCAGAAGCTTCTATAAAAACAAAGGTAAGTATTGGAAATATAAGTTTGTGTATAAATAACAAAAGAAAAACAGCGGGAAAATATATTTGGAAGAAGGTGCATTAGATGATTAGTAAAGAAGAAATAGAAAAAGCAAAAGAAGATTTAATGTTTTTTAACGAAGGCGACTATATAACGCGAGAAATGGACAAAAGTGCTGATGTATTAGAAGAATATATAGACCAACTAGAACAAGAAAATAATAAGCTAAATAAAATGAATGATGAAATGGCAATGGAAATAGCTTCTTCTGATAATTATGAAACATTTTGTAAAGAAGTTTATCCTGATAATAGTTGTGAAGGTAATGGAATACCTTGTTGGGATTGCGTAAAGCAATATTTTGAAAAGAAAGTAGAGGAAAAGTAAATGGAAGAAGACGAAAAAAGAAGAATTGAATGTTGCATAAATAATATTCAAGACAAATTGGAAGCAATAAAAAACGAAATTAAATTAAACAAACCACATAAATATTACATATTAGAAAAAATAGAGCCGATTTTGAGCGATGCAAAATGTATAAAAAGTATTTGCGAAAATGAGGAAGAAATCCAACAATTAAAACAAAAAATTTTAGGAAGGTTAAGAGGAGATTAAATGGAAGAATGTAATGTGACTATAAATGGAAAAAAAGAAGATTTAAGTGCAATGTTAGTAGGTGCTGTGAGATATGCATTAGGTAGAAGAACCTATATAGTAGATTGGACTTGTGAATTTATAAGAAATAATACGCATTTATTACTTGAAAAGGACAAAAAAGTAATAATAAGAGATATAGAACAGCAAAAAGAATATGGATATGGAGACAAGTGCGATGAAGAATGTTGGATTTCATTATTAAAATATTTAAAAAATGAACAGCTTTGAACAGAAGTGAACAGTAGAATAGTTAATTGTTAAGATAAAAGTAAATATTTTTAAGTAGGAGGAGAAAATGTGATACCAAGATTGGAAAAAATATTAAATTATTTAGTAGATAATAAAATATACTATTCTCAAATATGCAATATTATAATTACATATAAAGGCACAAAAGAAGATACATACAATGGTAAAAGGCAAATATTTGAAATTCAAAGAAAGGTAGATTAACTATGAATGAAGATAAAATGAAATTAGAAGAAGCAATAAAAATAGTACAGCAAATAAAAGAAAGTGAATATAAGAGAGTAGAAGAAGGATACGATGGACATAAAATTTATGCAGAATCAATCGAAACAGTCTTACAAGAATTGGAAAATAAAGAAAAAACAATCAATGAAATGGCAGAGTATTTAGCAATAATAAGAGATTGTCCAAATGAAGATAAAGGAGCTAATTTAGATTGTGAAAATAGATGTTCAAATGATGATAGTATATATGCAGAGTGTTGGAAAATATATTTTGAAAGAAAAATAAAGGAGAAATAGCTTATGGAATTAGAAGAAGCAATTGATATATTAAAAAATAAAATATGTGATGATGTAATACGGAACTTATTGTTTAACTGAAAATGCCTATTGTAAGTCTATTTGTGAAAATTATGATTGTTATTTAATACAAGCTATAGAAACAGTATTACAAGAATTAGAAGATAAAGATATTGAAATTCATAAATTAAAACAATCAAATGCGAAAAAAGCATTTAGAATAAATGAGCAATATATACCTAAAAAGAAAATAGAAAAGAAGATAAAATTAATAGAAATGGAAGAACATTATGATTATAAAATAAATTATAAATCTAAACAAGTTAAAGAATTATTACAAGAATTATTGGAGGATAAATAATATGCAAAATATGAACAAACGATGTGGAAATTGTGGAAAATATCCATTTTGCAATAAAACAAATGGAGCAACAGGGTATTGTGAAAAATGGATAAAAAAATTGAAAGGAGATAAAAGCAAATGGAAAATAGAATAGAACAAATGGTAAATGGAATAAAATCTACAATAAAAGATAGAGAAAGGGAAAGTACCATCGAGCAATATATTGATGAAAATGGATTAACTCATTTTGTTAGTGAAATAAAAAAGAAAAAAGGCAATAAGATTATAAGTGAAAGAAAAGAATGGGTAATGTAGGAGTGATAGGCAAATGACAAAAACAATAAAAAATTTATTAAAGGCAAAAGAATTAATAGAAAAAAAGCTAGAATTAAATAATAATTTAATAGAAATAATAAAAGTATTAAAACAAGATGAAAATACTCTAAAAGAAGAAAATGAAGCTTATACAATAGTATTAAAATTAATAAAAAAAGATTTAAGAAAACAATATAAAAAATAAGGAGATTCAAATGAAGATATATGGAATATACAATATAAAAGAGAAAGAACAATGTGAAAGAGTTGGGACTTTAGAAGAAATATCAAAGTTTTTAAATTTAACAGGACGAGAATTGGGAAGAGCATTAAAAAATCATAATATGATAAGAAGCAAATACGAAATATATTATC
Organism: uncultured Clostridia bacterium; assembly: GCA_947626865.1. GTDB lineage: Bacteria > Bacillota > Clostridia > TANB77 > CAG-508 > CAG-269. The sequence continues at coordinate 36,468 of CANQTZ010000119.1, read as the reverse complement.
TGTATAATGAATAGGAGGTACACATGACGAGAGAGGATTTAAAAAATTATAAATATAATCAAAAATGGATAAAGGAAAGATTAGAATACATAGAGGAATTAAAAGAAAATGTAACAAGAGTAACTTCAACATTATCAGGTATGCCTAAATCTAATAGAAAAGTAGAAGATAGTATGGCAGAAAAAATTGCAATTTTAATAGATAGCCTAAATGAGATGTTAGAAAAAATAGTTGAGGCTGACAAAAAACAAAAGATGATAATTGAAGAATTAGATAAAGTAGAGCAACCATATAAATTGATATTAGAAAAAGTGTATATACAAGGAAAATCATTAGTAACTGTTGCTAGTGAAATGAATTTTGGTTATGAAAATATATGCAGAAAACATGGAATTGCATTAAAAAAATTTGAAAAAAGCCAATAGTCAACAAAAGTCATTGAAAGTCATATATGTAATGTAGTATTATATATAATGGATATAAAATAATGGAATACAAATTTTTAGTAAAAGAGCTTATTCGCAAGAGATAGGCTCTTTTTTGTATAACTAAAAGAAAGGCTAAAGATATGGAAAATACGTATGAAACATTCGCAAGAATTGTATGTAAGAATTGCAAAAACAAAGAAAATTGCAATGAAGAATTAAGAAGAAAAATAGACAACAGCATTAAATGCGAAAGATACGAGGGGAGTGAAACTAAAAAGGTTTAACTTACTGAAGCGTTAAAGCAATGCGAATGTTACTCAATATTCAGTAATTTAAAAAGTATTAAAGCATGGAAATACCAATTAAAAAGAAAAGAAGAAAAAGAAGAAAATATTATAATTGGGTTGAAGAAATAGCAAAAGGTAATACTAATAAATTTTACCATTCAACTGATTGGGATATTTTAAAAGAAGCGGTGCTTAAAAGAGATAAATATGAGTGTCAGTTTTTTGCAGGAAAATGGAATGATGGAAAACATTTTCCAAACAAAATAAAGCCAGTAACTGCAACGATGGTACATCATATAAAACCAATAAAAGAAAGACCAGATTTAGCATTAAACATTAATAATTGCATAAGTCTATCATTTGAAGCACACGAAATAATAGAAGAAAGACATCGATGGGCATGGAGAAAAAAGAAAAAGTCATTAACAAAGGAGCGTTGGTAAATGAAATTAGAACATCTAATGCAAGCATATAGCTTTAATAAAATAAATGCAAATATAGAAAAAGAAACAAATAATCAAAAAGAAAAAGCAGGAGTAATAAAGTTTGATGATGATATTAATGCAAGTTATTTATTAGATGATGAAGGTATTGTAGTAGCAATAAACCTATTTAGTAATTGTATAGTAATGAATAATAAAACTATAGACCATCAAATGAAATATACAATTAATACATTAACTATTATACAGAAAACAATAGAGTTGATAGCAAATACTAAACAAGAAGAGGCAAACAATATACTTAAACAATTAAAATTATTTAGTGGTAAGCTAGAAACAAAAGCAGTAAGATTTATTGATTATGTATTTAAAATAGAAATTATAGAAGGCTTGCTAATGTTTACTATAATAAAAGAAAATAAACAGTAAAGAGTACAAAACAAAAAAATAAAAAGCGGAAAGCCCCCGGTCAAATCTAAAAGCGATAAGTTACTAAAGGGGAGCGGGGGTGGGGCCTCAACTGTCTAACTTTTTTCAAAATCTCGCGTGAGAAGGGGGTGTACTATGGCAACCAAGAAAAAAAACACAAAAACAACTAGTAAAAAAGAAAAGGAATTAGAAAAAACTATAGAACAATTAGAAGAAAAAATACAAGAAATAGAAAATATAAAAGTGTTAGAAGACAAGATAATGCAAAAAGAAGAAGAAATACGTGAAGATTTACAAGAACAACTTAGAACTCAAAATAAGTTTGGAAAGCAGTTTGATGATATGGTAGAGGATTATCTTTATTTTTATAGATTAAAAGAAAGATTGCAAAATGATATTGACAACAACGGAATTCGATATAAAACAACTGGTGGAAATGGCTTCACTACCTATAAACCAAATGAAAGTTGTGAGAGATTAATAAAAACTAATGCACAAATGTTAAAAATATTACAAGATTTAAATTTAAAAGCACCTGATGAAGGCTTAGAAGAAGGTGAGGAGGATAATTTGCTGTAATGAAATAAATGAATATATAGAAAAATATGAAAAAGAAAAAAGGTATTTCAATAAAGAAAGAATACTTTTAATTGAAAATATTGTAAAACCACTATTAAAAAGAGATGATGTATTTTTTGATGATGAAACATATCAAAATTGTATAAAGTTTTGTGAAAAATGGTTTTATAAGCTATTCCCATATCAAAAATTTATTTATGCTTTTGTATTCATGTATGATAAAAAGGATATTCCTATTTTTAGAACTTTTATTATAGAAATGGGTAGAGGAAATGGAAAAGATGGTATGATAATGCCATTAATAACATTTTTAACAACAAAATATTATGGAGTAAAGGGTTATAATGTAGACATAGTTGCAACTGCCGAAGATCAAGCACAAGATACATATAATGTTTTATATGACATATTAGAGGACAACAAAAAAACGTTTAAAAAATCATTTTATTGGAATAAAGAATATTGTATAAATAGAAAAACAAAATCAAGAATAAAATTTAATACATCAAATGCAAAAACCAAGGATGGTAAAAAGGATGGTGCAATTGTTTATAATGAATATCATGGATATGAAACAGATTCACAAATAAAAGTATTTCAAAGTGGATTAGGAAAAATTAAGCATCCAAGAATTTTTATTATAACAACGCAAGGCGATATAAGAGAAGGACCATTAGACGAATTATTAGCTGTTTGCGATGGCGTTTTAAATGGGGAGAGTAATGAATTACGTTACTTTCCTTTTTTGTGTAAATTAGATACACCAGAAGAAGTTAACAATCCAGACATGTGGAATAAAGCAAATCCAAGTTTAGAATATATGCCAACTCTAAAAGACAATATGACAATAGATTATTTAGAAATGAAAAAATTTCCTAGTAAAAAACCAGAATTTATGACTAAAAGAATGAATATGCCAGAGCAAAAGAAAGATGAGATAGTAACAAGTTGGGACAATCTTTTAGCAGCTTCATTCAAAGACGTAAAAAACAAAATAGAGAGAGATAAACCAAATTTAGAAGGCAGATTAACAGTTGCAGGATTAGATATGGCAAGTTTAAATGACTTTGCAAGTGCAGGATTTCTATTTAAAGTAAATAATGAATATATTTGGATTCACAGAACTTGGATTTGTTCAAATGGACGATTTTTTAAGGATATAAAATTTCCATTTCATTTAAAAGGTGAATATGGCTATCAGGATTTTGAAATAGTCAATACTACAACTATTTCGGAAGATGAAGTTATTGGGTGGGTTGTTAATCAGATGTATAAATATAAATTACAAAGAATTAAAATGGATACTTATCAATTCAAATTATACAGAAAGACCTTTGAAAAATATGGAATAACTGAATATAACCCAAAAACAAATCCAAATGGAAAATTAGAGATGATAAGATATCCTGCAAGCATAGCAACAATTTATGCTCCAAAAATAGAAGTAGAGTTTGAAGAAAAAAGAATAAATATAGGTAATAGTGCAATGATGAGATGGGCTGTGAATAATACTAAAGTTGTGACTCAAAAAGATGGAAATAAAAAGTATGAAAAAATTGAACCTAAATTGCGAAAAAATGATACTTTCATGGCTTTTTTAGCAGCCTTTAGTGGTTATGAGTTATTGGAAGAAGTAGTAATATACGTTTAAGAGGTGAGAAAATGTTTTTTTCTAAAAAAAATGAAAAAGGTGAATACATATTTAATATAATAAATGGTCAAAAAAATAATAAAGATTATATATATGCAATAGCTGAAGCTCATGCAATTGATTTAATAGCCAAAACAATAGCTAAATGTGAAATTCAAGTTTTTTCTAAACATAAAGAAACAAAAAAAATAGAAAAAATAAAAGATGAAATATATTGGGCATTAAATATACAGCCTAATTATTACGAAAATGGTACAAGTTTTTTATATAAATTAGTAGTACAATTATTAACACAAAAGAAAGCATTGGTATTAATAAATAAGGATATACGTGGAGATCCTATTTTATATGTGGCAGATGACTTTACAGCAAGCGAAAATATTCTTTATGGCAAAACTTTTTCTGATGTAAAGATTAGTGACGATGAAGGCAATACAATAGATATGATTAAAAAATATAATGCTACGAATTCAATTTATTATTCTATTGTAAATAGTAATTTATCAAGTGCATCAAACAATTTTAAAGAAAACGCATCAGAAATTTTGGGTGCAATAGAAAAAGCGTATAAAATAGGAAATACACCGAAATGGAGAATAAAAAATACTGGAGTCCAACCTACAATTAAGGATGCAAAAACAGGCAAAGAGATAGATTATAAAACATATATAGATAAAATAGCGAATGGATTAACAGATGAAAAAGAGTCTGTTTTTATATTGTCAGAATTGTTTGATTTAATAAATGTCAATAAAGATATAAATGCTAAAAATTTAGATGATAATGAAAAACAAATTAAACAAATTACTGATACAGTTGCTAGAAATTGGGACATTCCCCTTGATGTATTTTATGGCAATAAAACAGAAAAATCTACAGGAACAAATGATTTTATAACATTTGCGGTAGAGCCTTACATTGAAATATTGGAAGATGGTTTAAATATAGGTCTAGTGGGGAAACAATATTATTTGAAAGGTGAATGTATAAAAATCAATAAATACAATATTATACACAAAGATATAATTGAATCTGCTAATGGAATAGACAAATTAATGGCGGACGGATTTAGCAGAAATGAAATAAATGAGTTATTAGGATTGCCAAAAATAGATGAGGATTGGGCAGATAAACATTATGTGACAAAAAATTATGCAAATACAGAAGGAGGTGAGGGCAATGGGGAATAATTATCTTAATTTCAAGAAGATTAATGAACAAGAAACAGAGTTATACATATATGGACCAATTGAAGAAAAGACTTGGATTGATGATTGGCTAGGAACTGGAGATAAAAAAACAGAAGCATTTGAATTAAAAGATGCATTAGCAAGGGTTGATACCCCAAATTTAACAGTAAGGATAAATTCGTATGGTGGAGAGGTATCAGAAGGACTTGCAATATATGGTTTATTGTCAACATTTAAAGGAAAAGTAAAAACAATAGTAGATGGATTTGCATGTAGTGCTGCATCAGTCATTTTCATGGCAGGAGAAGAAAGGATAGTACCAGAAAATGGACTGTTAATGATACATAATGCATGGACAGAAGCATGGGGAGATTCAAACAAGATGAGAAAGGTTGCAGAGGATTTAGAAAAAATTACAAGACCATCTTTAGACATTTACGTTAAGAAAACAAAATTATCAGAGACAGAAGTAAAAGAAAAAATGGATAAAGAAGAATGGATAACATCTCAAGAAGCGTATGAATGGGGCTTTTCTACTTCAAAAGAAAGAGGAGAAAAATATATGCAGGCATTAGAAGCAGATTTCGTACATGAATTAGTCATAAAAAACAAACAGTTGCAAAAACAGATTGAAGAATTGACACAAGAAGAATCTATATTAGAAGAAAAGAATATATTTGACGATGAAAAGATAATTAATATGTTTCAAGAAACAATTAAAAATGTAGCAGAACAAATGGCATCAGAAGTAACGGAAAGTTTACTTGTAGGTAATGCAAAAGAAGAGCCAGTAGGGCTTTTAAATAATCAAGAAAAAACAGACTCGTGGGAGTCTTTTTTTAATACAAAAAATTAAGGAGGAATTTTAATTATGAAAATCAAAAATGAAACAATTGAAAAAATTAAAGAAAAATTGGATAATGCTCCAAGTGAGGAAAAATCACAAGTAATAATTGAGGCTATTCAAGAAATAATGGAGCAAGAGTATGCAGGTACAATAACTCAATATCAAAAAGATTTTGAAGAATACAATGCTTCAAAAGAAAATGACAAAAAATTTGGATTACGTGCTTTAACAGAAAAAGAAAAACAATGGATAGATAGAGCAATTAAGCAAGAAGATAAAACAAGTATAACAGGTAAAGAAATAGATTATTTGCCTGAAACGACTGTAGATTACATATTTGAAGATTTAAAAACAGCTCATCCATTGTTTGAATACATACAATGGGCACCTGCTGGAGTTCAAAAATGGTTCTTATCAGAAAGAAGTGGAAAAGCAACTTGGGGTAAATTAACAAGAGCAATAGTTGACCAAATTGAAGCTGGAATTGAAAGTCTACCATTAGATGTTAATTCTTTAAGTGCATTTATGTTTGTTCCAAAAGCTATAATTGCACTAGGATACAAATGGATAGATAAATTTGTTAGAACTGTATTACTAGAAGTAAATGAAGAAGGAATTGAAACTGGTATTATAGCTGGAAATGGAAAAGAAGCACCTATTGGACTATTAAAAGACTTAAAAGGTTCTGTACAAGAAGGAGTTTACCCAGATAAAACAGCAGTTAAAGTTACAGACTTAGGACCAGACGACTTTGGAGAAAAAGTGCTTCCAACTTTAAACAGAAAAGGAAAAAGAAATGTATCAACAATAGTTATTATTGCTAACCAAAAAGAGATGGACTCTACAATATATAAAGCAACTCATGTATTAGGTTTCAATGGTTATGTTTTAGCTAATAATTATAAAGACTTTAGATTTGTTTCATCTCCAGATGTTCCAGATGGTAAAGCAATTGCATACATACCAAATAAGTATGTAGCAGGTATTTCAAGAATGGGAATTGATTATAGCGATCACTATAAATTCCTAGAACAATTAAGAACATATACTGTAGTTACTTATGGAAATGGTAGATTAATTGATAATGATGATGCAGTTGTATTAGATATTAGCGAATTAAAACCATTAGTACCAACAGTACAAACGGAAACAGCAGCAATACCAGGAGCTTAAAATACGCTCCTGAAATTTGTAAATTGGAGGTATAAAAATGTATAAAGTAATTAAAGAATTTACAGACTTACAAGATAATAATCGCTATTATCAGGTGAATGATTATTATCCTCATGCAGGTAAAACAATAAAAGATATATCTGCTAAAAGAATAAAAGAATTATCAACTAAAAACAACAAAAGAGGTTTAGTTTTGATAGAAGAAATTAAAGAAGAAATAGCAGAAGATTGATAAAGAATTGAAACACCAAAAAAAGAAGGTGCAAGTATGGATGAAATTGAAAATTTTATAAAAGAATATAGAGAAGAAAACCACATATCACCATTTAGAGAAGACAGTGAGTTTTTAGAGTATGTTAAAGATGGAATAGCGGATATCAACGAAGTTTGTGGAATGAAAATAGATTATGAAAAAGACCGCAAAGCTAGGAGATTATTAAAAAATTATGTATTATATGCTGACTATAAAAGACTAGCAGAATTTAAACAGTTATACGGAGGTGATTATGATGCGTTACAGAGAAAATATTTCATCACTTCCAACAATACTTCCGACGTATAATGATGGCTGTTTTAAATTGTATAAAATAGCTCAAACGGATAGTGTATATCCAGAAGAATATATAAAATTAATAACTGAAAGTGTAATATGGTTTAAAGAGTTATCTATATCAGATAAGTTGAGATTTGAGGCTGAACAGAGAGAAATTGATTTAACAATGAAAATTAGAATACCACAAATTAAGCAGATATCTTCTATGAATGTATTAAAAATTGGTAATGAATATCACAAAGTTTATAATACGTATCATTTTGTAAATAATGAAGGATATAAAGAAACAGATTTAACATTACAAAAATATCCAAATGTGAGATTGGAGAGTGATATGAGTGGATAAAGAAGAACTAATCGAAATCTTTGAAAATCTTAAAATTCCTTTTAATGAAGGAATCCAAAACGATAAAGACACAGATGCCAATACAAGGATAGTTTTTTGGGAATATGGATGGGATCCTATAACAGGAAGTGGTACTGAGTACGATACGAAAGTTATATATCAGGTCTCTTTTTTCAGCAAAATACCAAGAAACCCTAAATTGATAGAATTAAGGAAAAAATTAAAAGAAAAGAAGGTAAATCCATATATAGAACATGAGTATATAGAGGACAAACAGTATTTTCATTCATTTTTTCCAGTAGAGGTGTGTGAGAACATTGAGCGAAATATATAACGGATTTCAAGATTTAATGGAAGAATTAGAAAATGCTATACAAAAAGCAGAAAAACCAGCAGACATAATAGAAGTTGGGGTAAAAGAATTTGTTAATGATTTAAAAAAATTAACAAAACCAATTTCACAAATTCATAAAAGCGGATATACTCATCTGATAAACACTTTTTCATATAGAAAAAAAGGAAAAGAGTTTGAAGTCGGATGGGGAAAGTATTATGGACCAATGGTTGAAAATGGTACTGTAAGAATGACAGGAAGATCACATTTAAGACCATGTTTTGAAAAAAATAAAGAAAAATATTATAACAAAATGATAAAAGAAATATTTAATTAAAGGAGGAATTTAAAAATGCCAGAACCAAGTATAAAAACAAAAAAACCACCATACAAAGAGTCAATAGGGGCTCAATATTATAATTTTAACAAACCTGATGAAGGAAATGATTTTGATGTAACAAAATATGAAGAAACAACTATAAAAGAGGAAACAGTAAAATCTGTAACGATAACAGAAAGTGCAGAGAGTACGCCAATAATGGCAAGTGGAAAGGTATATGACACTAAAAGCCAAATACCATACATAGATATTGAAGTTGAAAAGTTAGCTACTGATGCAGACGATTTGGCTAGAATGAGAGGGGATTTAGTTGATGAAGGTGGATTAATTCAAACAACTACAACTCCAACTAAGCCATTTTTTGCTTATGGTAAAACTGTTGAATTATCTGGCGGACATTATAGATATGATTGGTATCCAAAATGTCAGCTAATAGAAAATACTGACGAAACAAAAACAAGAGAGGAAAGTTTCGAAGAACAAAATGATACTCTTACTATAAGAGCATATGCATTTGATGAAAAAGGAAAAATAATAAAAAATTCTGTTGATACATCAGCTTCTAATTTTCCAAAAGGTTTAACTGAAGAAAAATTCTTCACAAAACCAATTATAACTACAGAAGATTTGTTAAAGGCTTCTACACCCAGTAAAGCTACCATACAAGTAACAGTTCCAAGTGGAGAAACATCATTAAATTTAGGAGAAAAAACAGTACAAGACTTATGCGAAAATCTAAGTATTGAAGGCGACAATGTAACAGGTTCGTTAAAACATATTAACAATTGGACAGAATTTTCTAAAACAGATAATTCTGGAAACTTCTTGCCATTATACTTTGAAGAAGCGAAAGGACAAGCAAAAGGAACTGTTAAATGTGAAATCAAAGGAACTGGTGTAAAATTAAAGAAACCAGTTGCAGTTGATGAGAAAGATGGATTAATAGTATTCCAAGTACATAACAAAGATAATACTATTGAAGTTACAAGTGAAGGTAAAGAAACAAGAACACTAGTATTAAAAGACTTAGAATTAAAGCAAGCATAATATAATTGTTAATTAAAAAATAAAAAAGCCTTAAAATCGATTTTAAACACTCGTTTTTAAGGCTTTTTTAGAAATATCGGAGGTAATTTATACTATGGAAATTACATTAAGAAATGGTAAAAAAATAAATTTGGATTGGAATTCATTAGTTTTAGAATATTTAGAAGATTATGAAGGTGGAATAGAACAATTAAAGATAGATGTTCAAGATGAAAAACATAGATTTAGCACTTTTAATTTTATTTTGTATTGTGTAGTATCGGTAGCATATTCAGAAGAATTAACTTATAGACAAGCAGTGTCATTAGTAGATATAAACGATATAGACAGGATAACAAGATTTATAGTCGAGTGCATAAATAATATGAAATTATCAAATATAGAACAGGATGATACGAAAAAATCAAAACATACGCAAATGACAACAAATGTAAAATATCATAGGAGATAGTTAGTTGCGATATTTTTAAAGCAAAAGAGGTGTAAATATATGGCAAATGATTTGAAAAGGGTAGGAGTTGTTTTTACAGAACAAGGTAGTACAAATTTTGTAAAGTCTTTAAAACTGGTAAATGCAGAGTTAAAGGAAAATTATCAAAGTTTTAAATTGACACAAGCACAATGGGATAAATCAACAACAACGACACAAAAATTGAAAGACAAATTGGAGTATCTAAACAGAGCTTATGATATACAAAAAGATAAAGTGACGACATTAAAAACACAATTAACCGAATTAGAAAAAGCGGAAAATAAGGACGAAGTAGCAATACAAAAAAAGAAAGCAGCATTAGCACAAGCAGAAACATCATTACAAAGATATAGAAATCAAATAAATGATACAACTAATAAATTAAAAACTGGCTCAGAAGCAATAAAAGAGTATGGCGATAAAGTTAAAAATACAGGTGAAAAAATAGAAAAGGCAGGAAAAAATTTTTCTGCTTTTTCTATGGCATCAATAGCAGCATTGACAGCATCTGCTAAAAGTGCAATAGAATTTGAGAGTGCTTTTGCTGGAGTAGAAAAAACAGTAGATGCAACAGATGGACAGTTAGAAGTTTTAAAAACACAAATAAGACAAATGGCAAAAGAAATACCTTCTACTACTACAGAAATTGCAAAAGTAGCAGAAGTAGCTGGTCAATTAGGAATAAAAACCGAAGATATTATGAGTTTTACGAGAGTAATGATTGATTTAGGAAATTCAACAAACCTTAGTGCTACTGAAGCAGCTACGGCACTTGCTAAATTTGCTAATATAACAAAAATGAGTGCAAGCAATTATTCAAATTTGGGTTCAGTAATAACAGCTTTAGGAAATAATTTTGCCACAACAGAAGCAGATATAGTGTCAATGGCTACTAGATTAGCTGCTACAGGAGAGCTGACAGGATTAAGTGAGGCACAAATAATGGCATTGGCAACAGCAATGTCATCTGTAGGTATAGAAGCAGAAGCGGGTGGCTCTGCAATGAGCAAATTACTAAAACAGATACAAGTAGCAACAGAAACAGGTTCGGATAAGTTGAATGATTTTGCAAAAGTAGCAGGAATGACAACACAGGAGTTTAAAGAGGCATTTGAAAAAGATGCTGTGAAAGCATTAACAGCTTTTATAACTGGGCTAAATGATACGGAGAGAAATGGAAAATCAGCAATTAATATACTAAGTGACATGGGGCTAACAGAAGTAAGACTATCTAATACAGTATTAGCGTTAGCAAGTTCAGGAGAATTATTATCTAGTGCAGTAGATTTAGCAAATAAAAGTTGGGAAGAAAATAATGCTTTATCAAATGAAGCAAATAAAAGATATGAAACACTAAAAAGTAAATTAACAATAGCATTAAATAAAATAAAAGATATAGGAATAACACTAGGAAATAAATTGATGCCATCAATAGAAAAAGTGGTAAAACAAATTGAAAAATGGACAGACAGTTTCAGTAAATTGGATGAAGAACAAGTTAATACAATTTTAAAAATAGGGTTGGTAATAGCAGCAATTGGACCATTGCTAACTATACTAGGAAAATTAACATCGACATTAGGTGGGGCAATAAAAAGTATAGGTACATTTACACAATCTATAGGTGTAATGAAAGGCTCAGTGACAACTGCATCTACATCGGTAACAGGCATGGCAAATGTATTAAGTGGATTAACAAATCCTATTGGTGTAGCTATTGGATTATTTGCTACTGCAAGTGCTGCTATTTATGCCTATGACCAAAAAGTTATGGATGGAGCTAAAAGTGTGTTAAAAGAAAGAGAGGCTATAAATGAACAGATTAAAGCGAGAGAAGAGTTAATTGAAATTCAAAATAAACAGTTATCATCAAATTTACTAGAAATAGATAATAGCCAAAAATTATGGGATGCACTAAAAGAAATAACAGATGAGAACGGTAAAATAAAAGAAGTATATAGAACTAGAGCAGATTTTATTACTAAAGAATTATCAGAGGCTCTTGGAATAGAAATAAAGATGAATAATAATGTAATTGATAAATATCAAGAATTACAAAGCGAAGTAGATAAGACTATACTAAAAAAGAAAGCAGAATATTATCTTCAGGCAGAAGAAGAACAATGGAAAGAAGCACTTGACACAAGAAAGGCAGGTCAAGAAAAATTAAACGAACTGCAAACAGAATACAATAAGGAACTAGAAAAATCTACATATAATGGAAAAGATTTTTGGAAAGTTTGGGAAGCTCAAGGTGCAAAACAAAAAGTACAACAATTAGGTCAAGCGATAGGAGAACAAAAAGAATTGCTTAGTACTGCTAATCAAGATATTATTCAATATGAGCAAGATAGAGAACTATTAATGACGAATACTACAGAGAGTTTGCAAGAATTGATAGGAAGAAGAGAGCAGGCATATGGATTGGAAACTGCTAGCTTAGAATCAAATATATCAACTCAATCAAACTTATTAATAAATAAATTTAATGCAGATAAACAAAGATATAATGAAGAACTTGATGCTCTTTCTAATTATTTAGTTTCAAGTACAACAACAATAGAATCTTTAACTCCAGAACAAGTAGAAAAATGGAAATCATTATCCGATGAGTCATATGCAAAATATTTTGAAGCAGTTTCAAAAATGCCACCTGATTTAGCACAAAAGATACAAGAGATGACAGGAGTTACAGTACAAAAAACACCAGAATTAGTTGGCGAAACTGAAAGAATGGCTCAGCAAGTATTGGATAAAATAGAGAAAAATCCTGAGTTTAAACAAGAGGCAATGAATAATTTACAAGGAATGTTAAATGGATTAGAAGATGGACAATTAAGACAACTTTTAAACAATGCTGGTGTAGAAGATGCAGATAAAGTTATTCAAGGAATTAGGAAAGGGGATTTAGCAGAAAATGAGGGGATGAAAATTCTTAATAGTTTGAAAAGTGGATTAAGTAATTCAAGATGGCAAAATTCATTATTTTCTGTTGCAAGAGGAATTGCATCAACTTTATCTGGATTACTTACAGTTAAGGCAAAAGTTAATGGTAATATTTTTAAGTTACCTGGACATAAATTTGGTCTTGATTATGTACCAAAAGACAATTATGTAGCTAGACTACATAAAGGAGAAAGAGTCTTAACTAAAGAAGAAAATAAAGATTATACGGAAGCAGAGAAAAGAAATAAAAAACGCACTTACAGTTCAAATACAAAAAGAAAAGAACAAGTAATTTATAGTAAAGATTTTGATTATGAAAGATTGTTCAAAGTATTTTTGAGAGCTTTAAATTCTTGTAAAATTAAGTTGGACAGAGAGGGATTTATAAAATTTATAGATGATAGGTTGCTGGAGGTGATGTAGGTGTTTGTTTTTAAAGGAATATCAAGTATAGATATGGAAGTTATAATTGAAGAAGAAAGTCACTTTTTAGGAAAAGCAAGTCAAAGATATTTACAAACTGATATAGAAGGAAGAAATGGAGCATTATTTGAAGAACAGGGATATACAACAATAGAAAGACCAATAAAAGTTCAAATATTAAATCCTGAGAAATACAATAAAATACTTGCATGGCTTGATGGAGCAGGCATATTTGAATATAAAAATAGGATAACAAAAGCGATGTTTTACAGCGAGGTAACTCCAGAAAGAAGTGCTAGTATTCATATTGCAGAATTCAATTTCATTAGAAATCCATTCTGGACTAAAAAAAGAGATGAGTTTGTACAAGTAGGCAGTATAGTTATAAATGAAGGAACAATATACAGTCAACCCATCATAAGAATAGAAAAAACAGACGTTGATAAAGTAGATTTAACTATAAATGGAGTTAGATTTTTATATGAATTTAAAAATGAGGATTATGTAGAGATTGATTGTGAAGAACAGACAGTTGAATATGAAGGACTTAATAGAAATAGACAAATTGAAATGGACTATAAGTTTCCAAAATTGAACGTAGGAGAAAACGAAATAATAAGAAATACAGGAAATCCAAAAATAATGATGAGGAGGAAAGATAGATGGCTATAATAAAAATTTTTAATGAAAATGATACTGATTTTAAAACTAATGGAAATATAGCCATCAATCCTATTAAGTGTAAGGAAACGAAAAAAAAGTCCTTAAATGGTTGGTATGTAGAAGTTGAATGTGAAATAAAGTACAAAAAATATATTGAACAAGATAAGTTATGTGTTGTTAGAACAAAATCAAAATTGAATCCACAAGCTTTTAGAATTAATAATGTTAAAGTAGAAAATAACATTATAAGTTTTACAGCAAACCATGTAATGTTCGATAGCGAAAAATATTTTTTAGTAGATGTAAGACCGACAAACCAAAATGGGCAAAATGCTCTATCTTATCTAAATGAAAAAACTGATAATCCTAGTCCATTTAGAATTTTTTCAGATGTGGGAACTCAAAGCACAGCATATTTTATTAGAAAAAATTTACTTGAAGCATGGGCTGTTATTGAAGAAAGATGGGGTGGAGTGTTCGATGCAGATAACTGGAATATTAGATTTATGAAGCAAGTAGGCAATGATAATGGAGAAACGATATCATACGGCAAAAATATGCAAGGAATACAAATATTTGAAGATTGGTCAGCAGTTTGCACAAAAATTTATCCTGTTGGCTCAAATGAACTAATGCTTGACGAAGAATTTATTGAAAGTGATATACAATATACAATTCCATATACCAGAACAATAACTTTTTCATCTGATTTAGAAGCGGAAGAAGGTCAAGAAATCAGTGAAGAGGAGTTGAAAGAAGAATTAAGGGAAAAAGCTAAAAAATATTTGGAAACCAATAAATATCCACAAGTTTCTTATGAAATAACTTCTGATATTAATCAAAATATGGAAATAGGAGACATTATACATGTTAAACATCCACTTGTGAATTTACTTACAGAGGTTCAAGAATATACGCATAATATTTTAACAGATAAAATCGAAACTCTTGTTTTTGGAAATTATAGAAGAGATGTAAAAAATAAATTTGATGGCATAAGAGATAATATAAAAAATATGGAAGATTTATTATATGATGGTATAACTAGGCAAGATATAGTAATTAAGCAACAAACCGATTTAATTAATTCATTGAATAAACTAGGATATGTATATATAGATGAAAATGAAATATTGATACTAGATGCTTTGCCAAAGGAAAAAGCTAAGAATGTGTGGCGATTTGGGTTAGGAGGAATAGGTTTTAGTTCAAATGGGTATGAAGGACCTTTTGAAATTGCAATGACAATGG
Source organism: uncultured Clostridia bacterium (assembly GCA_947626865.1). Lineage (GTDB taxonomy): Bacteria > Bacillota > Clostridia > TANB77 > CAG-508 > CAG-269. The sequence goes on along the minus strand of CANQTZ010000119.1, from coordinate 21,066 downwards.
ACGGACAAATAAATGCAAATTTTATAACAACAGGGACTATGTCGACAGCTAGAATTGAGGGATTGCAAAATGCACTTAATGGATTATTAGTTAATATACAGTTAAATTCGGATAATATTAAATCTTTAGTTGAAACTCAAGATAGTGATAGAGAACAATTTAAAACACTTATAACTCAAACTAAAGATAGTATTACATCAGAAGTCAATAAGAAAGTAGGTAATGATGAATTTGGAACAAAACTTCAACAAGATTGGGAAAGTGTTCAGATTGCATGGAATAAAATATCAAACTATATACAATTCATAAATGCACAATTACAAATAAAGGATAGTAGTCAAAGTTTATTATTGGCACTTTGCCAGTACGGATTAAGGTTATATAATGCTGGGGATTTTTTAGGAACTATTGGTACTAACCATTTGAAAGGATACGAAAATATAAGAGGACTAGAATTTGATTTAGATGAGAATGGAAAATACATGACATGGGCTTCTAAAAACAGTTCTAGCGAAGATAGTTATATAATGAAACTGACTTATGCCAAAGAAGGAACACCAAAATTTGACATGGAAGGAATACATTTAGGAACTATAATTGATATGCACTCTAATAGACTACGTTTTGATGACCATGGAGCTATTGTGCAATTTACTGAGGGAATGGGAGTAAGAACGCCTCAATCATTTTCAATAGTAGATGCCAATAACAATACACATGCTCGTTTTTCGGATTCGGGAATTGATGTTTATAAAAATATAAATATGCACAATTATAATATTACAAATGCAGGAAATGTTGCTTCTGACGGAAGACTAAAAAAGAATATATATGCAAGTAAAATAAATGCAATAGATAGAATAATGCAAATGAAAATAAGAGAATTTATATGGAAAAAAGATGGCAAACAAGAAAATGTAGGATTTATAGCACAAGAACTTGAAAAAATAGACGAAAGATATGTACAACATAATTACAAAGAAGATGAAGATGGCAATGTCATAGAAGATAGTTATGAATTAAGACATTCTCCTTTAATAGCAACAAACTCTAAAGCTATACAAGAGCAACAAAAAATAATTGAGAAACAACAAGAAATAATTAATAATCAACAACAATTTATTCAATTAATTGCAGAAAAACTTGGAATGAAAAAAGAATATGAAACAATATTTAATAATACAGGAATACAGTTAATGAGTGTAGAAGAAGATGAAGAAGAAGTGATTTTTGAAGGAGAAGTAAAGTGTAATACTGATTTAAAACTAAAACTAGCTCCAAGAAATGTAACCAAAATGAGACATTTAGAAAATGGTGAAGTAGAAATATTCCAAGAATTAGAGGAGGGAGAAAATGAAGAGAATTGAAAGAATAACAGTTGATTTAAAAGTGAAAGATTACAATGAAATAAGATTGAAACAGTTAGATACAACTAAATTAATTTTTAGTATTTATGATAATAGTAATATTGTTACACTAAATGGAGTCACAGCTAATATTATTTTTACAAGACCTGATAAAACAATTGTGATTCAAGAATGTACTGTTAATTCATCAGAAATAAGTGTTACTCTATCTGAGAATTGTTTAAGAGTAGCTGGACTTGCTAAAATAGAAGTAGAAATTAAAGAAAATGATGAAATAATTTCTTCTTTTTATATTAATGCCTTTATAGAAAAAACATCCAAAGAATATATAAAAGCAGAAGATACAAAGTTATATTTAGAAGAATTTGAAGAAAATTTAAAGGAAATAAAAGATGGAATACAAGAAGAAGTTAATTCAAAAGTAGATCAATTTATTAATGAACGAATAAATCAAGATGAAGAGCAAATAAGAAAAACAAATGAAGAAATAAGAAAGAAGAATGAAGAAAAAAGAGAAGAACAAGAAAATACTAGAATAGCTGAAGAAGAAAAAAGAGCAACTGCAGAGGAACAAAGAAATGCAAAAGAAGAAATTCGAAACTCTAATGAAGAAGAAAGAATTTCAAATGAAGATGCTCGTGAATTAGCTGAAAATGAAAGAGTAGAAGCAGAAAGTCAAAGAGATACAACAGAACAAACTCGTATATCAAATGAAGAAGAAAGAGTAAGTGCAGAAGGAACTAGAAAAATAGAAGAAACCCAAAGAGAAAAAGCCGAAAAAGAAAGGATTGTAAAGGAAACAGAAAGAGAAACGGAAGAGACAAAACGCAAAGAAGAAGAAATAAAAAGAGATACGGAAGAAAAAACACGTATAGCTAGCGAAGAAGAAAGAGTAAATGCTGAAAATACACGTATGGAAAATGAAAAAATAAGACAGTCAAATGAAGAAGCAATACAGGAGGCAGAAGCAAATAGAGCTAGTGAAGAAGAAACAAGAAAGATAAATGAAGAAACACGTGTTTTATCAGAAAATGAACGTAAAACGGCAGAAAATGTAAGAGAAGCATACATTACAGAATTAAAAGAACGAGTTGAAAATGGAGAATTTAAAGGCGAACCTAATATTTTAGAAATAGGAGAAGTAACTAAAGGAGATGAAGCATCAGCAGAAATTATAGGAGATACTCCGAATCAAAAATTAAATCTTGTACTTCCTAAAGGAGACAAAGGAGAAACTGGAGATAAAGGCGAAACAGGAAAAACTGGAAATGGAATAGAAAGCATAGAAGAAACTGATGTAACACATATTTCTGGAAAGCTAGATACATATACAATAAATTATACTGATGGAACCAATAAAAAAATACAAATTTACAATGGTAAAGATGGTGAGGGTTCTGGAGATATGACAAAAGCTGTTTACGATACTGATAACGATGGCATCGTAGAAGAAGCAGACCATGCAAAAACAGCTGATAATGCAACTAATGCCGAGACAGCAACAAATGCAGATAATGCTAATACAGTAAATAGTCATACAGTAGAAAAAGATGTGCCTGAAAATGCTGTATTTACTGATACAGTATATGATGATACGAATATTAAAACCAATATTCAAACTGCAATAGAATTATCAAATAGTAACAAAACTGATTTGGATAATAAAGTAGATAAAGAAGAGGGAAAAGGATTATCTACTAATGATTTAACTAATGAATTATTAGAGGACATAAAAAAAGGAGCAAATATTGAAGTTGCAACAACAGAGAAAAAAGGGTTAATGTCAAGTGAGGACAAGACTAAATTAGACAGTTTAGAAAATTATGATGATACTCAAGTTAAAGCTGATATAGAAAGTACACAAAATACAGCAGACACAGCTAAAACAACTGCAGAAGAAGTAAAGGTAGGATTAGAAAATAATACTACTTTATATATAACAGTTGAAATACAAGCAGAAAAGTGGACTTCTGAAGGAGATAAATATAAAGCAACTATTATATCAGATAAAATAGACGAAAATTGTGTAGTTAATATTGTTATGGATTTAGAAAATCAAGCTAGAATAGAAGACGGATATACTAATAGCCAAAATGGAAGCGTTGATATATATACTTCTGCACAACCTACAGAAGATATTACAATGAATTTGATAGTAATTAAAGCTAAAAATGAGGTGATTTAATGATTGGTTCATTGATACAATCTAAAAAAAATAAAAAAGGTGCATCAAAAAATTTTTTGAAAATATACCAACAACAAGATGAGCCAGAAGACAAACAAGGTTTGTGGGTAAAAACTGATAAAGAGGCTAATGAAATACTCTTAAATGCAAAAGATTATTTTAGCGAATTAAAATTAGCAGATATTCCGTATAAATTTCAACAAGGTTCAGGAGCTACTATTGGAACAGATATTTATATACTGGGAGGTTTATACTCTAAAAACAATTATAAATACAATGTTTTAACAAACGAATACACAAAAAATACAGACATTCCATATACATTTGAACAAGGTAGAGCAACAGCAGTTGGAAATGATATTTATTTATTAGGAAGTAATAATAATGTTTACAATAATTACAAATATGACACATTAGCAGATAATTATACAAAATTAACAAATATTCCGTACGGATTTTATCAAGGTTCATTAGCAACAGTTGGAACAGATATTTATTTATTAGGAACTGGGGCTAGTGGTAACACTAAAAATCATTACAAATATGATATTCTAACTGATAACTATACAAAATTAACCGATATTCCGTATAATTTTATGGGTGGTACAGCAATTGCAATTGGGGATGATATTTATTTGTTAGGAGATTATACTAGTGGATATACTAAGTATGCTTATAAATATAATATCACATCAAATAGTTATACAAAATTAACCGATATTCCATATTCATTTGGACTAGGTTCAGTAGTTTCGTTTGGTACAGATATATACTTGTTAGGAAGTGCTAATACATATACAAATAACTACAAATATGACACATTAGCAGATAATTATACAAAATTAACAGATATTCCATATTATTTTTGGAATGGATATGTTACTATAATTGGAAATGAAATCTATTTATTAGGAAGTGCTTCGGATAATTACGCACAATATAATTGCAAATATGACATCATAGGAGATACATATACAGATTATTTAAACAGCTACACAAAATTAACTGATATACCATATAATTTTGAAAATGGATCAGCTGTAGCTGTTCGGAACCAATATATATTTATTTGGTAGTTATGTTACTACGTATTATAATTATACCTATAAATATGATACTTTAACAAACAGCTACACAAAATTAACCGATATTCCTTATGGATTTTATGATGGCTCGGCTACAACAATAAAAAACGATGTATATTTGTTTGGAGGAATTAATAGCAAAAAATATGCTTATAAATACGATATTCAACAAAATCAATATACAAAATTGACCGATATTCCATACAATTTTTATAATGGTTATGTTGTAGCAAATGAAAGTAATATATATTTAATAGGAACTGCAACCATTTATATGTCTGATGCATGGAACAACTACAAATACGATATATTAACAGATAGTTATACAAAGTTAAAAAGAATGCCATATAAATTTAGTCAAGGACATGCTGTATCTATTCGGAGTCAATATATATATATTAGGTGGAGTGAATAGTCGGAAGTTATTGTAATTATAAATACGATATTCAACAAAATCAATATACAAAATTAAAGGATATTCCATACGATTTTTATGACGGAGCAACTGTAGCTATTCGGAACAGATATATATCTAATAGGTAGCAATGGTGATGCGGATGGTGTATATAAATATAATACTATATATAAATATGATATTATAAAAGATACCTATATTCCAATGGAAAAATTGCCATATAAATTTGCGGATGGAGCATCTGTAAATATTGAAAACAATATATATTTGTTAGGAAGTAGTTATGATACCAAAAAAAATTATAAGGCAACTTTTAAAGTATTCGAACATGAACCTAACACATTAATACTATATCAGAATGATAAATTGGTAACAGAGAAAATAAAAAAATTAAGTGAACTTTACAAATATGTTGAAAATATTAAATTGTATGATAATAATGGAATACCAACGAAACCTGTAACTTATGTTCGGAGATGGGCAAAGTTATAAATTATCAAATTAAAGGAGGAAAGTAGAATGAAAGAAAAATATTCTTACGAATTAACCAATAATGGTTATTATATTTTAATTAATGGAGAAAAGGTGATACATCAATATGAACCATACATTCCAAATAAAAGCTTAAATTATGAAGAAAATGCTAAAAAACAAATTGATGAATTATTAATTATGGATTATTTAACAGAAATTACAAATGGAACAAAAACAATAGAAGATGTGCCAGAAGAATTAAAAGAGAACGTGCAAGGAATGTTAAAAGAGCAAGAAGAAGCAAGGCAAAATGAACCTGCGACAGTAAAAGATTATAAAAATTTACAAACAAGTATAACCGATATTGAATTGGCATTAGCAGAAATTTATGAAATGGGGGTACAAAAATAATGGCTAAAATATATTATGATTTAATTAAAAAAGGTTTAAAAACAATAGAAGATGTACCAGAAAAGATAAGAGCCGAAGTTGAAAAACTATTAAGCAATGAATAAAAGGAGTTGAAGAATAGTGGAAGAATTAATACAAAATATTCAATTCACAAATATTTGGTGGGCTATTTTAGCACCTATATTTCTAATAGTTTTAGATGTGCTTACAGGAATAATAATTGCATGGAAAAATAACGACTTTAAAAGTGCAAAAATGAGAGAAGGACTATCTAAAAAGTTTGGTGAACTTGTATATGTTATGATAGGAATTTTTGCAAAATTTGCATTAGGTACAGAAGTAATACTTTATTTTGCGGTAGGTTATATTTGCTTAATGGAAATATCAAGTTTGGCAGAAAATTGCGATAAATTAGGTGTAAAAATACCTGATAAACTTAAAGAAAAATTAAATAATGATAAGGAGGAATAATTATGGCTACAAATATACCGTTAACAGGAGAATTTAAAGTAACATGTGAATACAAAAGAAAAGGAAACTGGGCTTGTGGTTGGCATACAGGAATAGATTTAATAGGAGATGAAACAATATATGCAACTTGTGATGGAGTTGTAACGAGGACAGGCTATGATAAGTCTTATGGAAATTTTATAGTAGTAAAAAATGATGCTGATGGAAAATATCACTGGTATTGCCATTTGTCTAAGATAAATGTATCTGCAAATCAAAGAGTAAATAGAGTTTCCAAAATAGGAGTAATGGGAAGCACAGGAAATAGTACAGGAAAGCATTTACACTTTGAAATAAGAAATGCAAGTAATAATTATGCAGATAATAGTGACCCAGCAAGTTATATGGGAATATTAAATCAAGTAGGCACATATAATAGTGCAAACTATCAAATATCAAATCCAACTCCAACACCTTCAAATCCAGAATTAAAAACATTGGCAAAAAATACAAATTTAAGAAACAAACCGACTACTAAAGGAAGTACAGCTGTATTATATATACCTAACACTACTTTATATGTATTACAACCAAGTGTAGCAAAAGCTGATGGATATACGTGGGACAAGGTACGCATTAGAGCAAATGGAAAAGAAGGTTATATGATAAATCAAAATTACAAATAACAAATGGAGAGAGGTAGATTAGTTTTTGTGCTAATTTACCTCTCTTTTTTACAGTTAAATGGATTTGTCTGTATTTTTTAATGTTTATCTATTAACCATAAAATAAAGCAATTTAATATACTAAAAAGCGCTAAAAAAATTATGGTATAAATTTCTTCTGTTGATATGAATTTACTTATATATTCTAAAAAATTATTAAACATAAAAATTTCTCCTTTTTTGAAATAGTATATCACACTTTCATTATTTGTGAAAGTATTTTTTGTCATATTTAGGATAGAATTTATACAGGTGGTAAATATGAGCTTAAAACATGATGAAAAGTATAAGAAAATAGGAATAAAAATTAGCCAATATAGAAATAAGGTAGGCTTAACACAAGAAGAACTTGCAAATAAAGTTGGCATTAGTTATAGTTATTTAACACAAATTGAAGCACCAAATGTAGTAAAGAAAATGTCTTTAGAGGTATTATTTGATATTGCAGATGTATTAAAAATAGATGTGAAAAATTTGATATAATATGATATTAAAAGTATAAAAAGTAATGCAATAGGCAAAAAAAGATGAATATATGAACAAAATAACAAGACGGCTGTACTAAGGCTGTAGTAAATTTTAGTAAAAACATGAACACCTTGAAAATAAAGGGGTTTAGGACAAAGATAAGGAAAAAAGTACGGTTAGAAGTGCCAGATACAGTATATATCGAAGAAACAAAATCAGCTGTTAATCCAAGCGGAGATGAGAATTCAGGAAATTTACAATTTACTGAAGATAACTTGAAAAAAATAGAAAATGATTTGCAAGAATATGCAAAAGAGTATAGAGATGAAAACTATTCAGATACTTATTATGATGGATGTGGATTAACTCCAGAAAAATATAAAGAATTAAAAGAAAAAATGTTAAAAAGTGTATATGAAAATGAAGGATTTTGGATAGGACAATACGAGATGGGGACGGAAACACTAAGGACAAGCAAGGATGCTGAATTAACAGCTCCAGTATGTAAAGAAGGAGCATACCCATATAATTTTGTAACATATAAACAAGCACAAGAGAAAGCAAGTAAAATGGTAACTTCAGGAGATTATACAAGTAGTTTAATTTTTGGAATTCAATGGAACTTAGTGTTAAAGTATATAGAAACAAAAGCAAAATGGGATACTAGTAAATTAAATTCAGATTCAACCGAATGGGGAAATTACCAAAATGCAGAATTTACAGTTACCAAAGGGAAGTATTCAACAGATAGTGGAAAAACATTTGCAGATGTATCAGGAAGCTATCAAAAGCCAGAAAATACAAGTGTATTATTAACAACAGGAGCAAGTGAAAGAAATAGTGTATTAAATATATATGATATAGCAGGAAATGTATGGGAATGGACGTTAGAGCAATATACTGTACAATCAAGCACTCCTTGTTGTTTTAGAGGAGGTCAGTACGCCGGAATTGGCAACATCAGACCAGCTTTTTATCGCTTTGGCGATAACACTTCTGACAGCGTCGCCGACATTGGTTTTCGTTCAGCTTTGTATTGAAAAAGAAAAAAATATATATAAAGAACTGAATGTCAGAGGATGTTTAGTTCTTTTTGAGTTTGTGGTATAATATATATAGTTTGTATATAAAAGTAAAAGGTGATTTAATGAAAGAAGTTTTTAAAAGATATAAGGAGATAATAATAGCATTTTTTATTATCATAGTAGTGATAGTTTTAATAGGAATAAAATATTATAAAAATTATCAAAGAGATTTTCATTTTAATTTGGAAGAAGGGGAAAAGCAAACTACTGAAAATGAAACAGACAAAAATGTAGAATACATTGAGTTTTTTAATGATAATCAAGGCATTATGTATAAAATAGAAGATGTGGCTATGACAATAGCATTTGGAACGATAAGTAAGACAAATGATGGTGGTAAAACATGGGAAGAGGTTAGCCATGGCATAGATGGTGTGTTCAAAATAGATAGTCAAGTGAAGTTTTTTGATGAAAATCTAGGCTTTATAACAATGCCAAATAATGGAGGCAATTCTTGTGAGTTATATAGTACACAAGATGGAGGAAAAACATTTACTAAAGTTGAGGTAAATCATATAGAATTGCAAGAACCAGATTTAAAATGGGAAGATGTGTATGATTATTACAATATGCCAGTAAAACAGAATTCATCTTATTATTTAGATGTTGGTCAAGGGGCAGATGGGGATTATCAAAGCGGAAATAGTATACAATATTTTTCTTATGATGCTTTAACTTGGACTACACAGGAATTAGAAAAAAATAATCGAGAAGCATTTGACCAGAAATTTGATGAAAGAGTTGCCAATAGGTCAGACAAAATATTTTTAAAAGATTTTGAAAATTACAATCCTGACAGTTCAGAAGTAAAAATATCTCAAAGTGAAGCAGAAAAAATTGCAGATATTGGTTTTGAAGAAGCAGGAACTATAGGCGAAAATGGAGATAAAGAAACACAAAAAGTAAATATAGAAGAAGTAACAGCCAATAATTTTTTTACGATGGATCATAATTGCATTAGTCAAACTTATCCAAATATAAAAAGAAAATGTTATGTTTTTTTAAGAGAAAATGAAATGGGAAATGGAAGTAAAGTATATGTTGATGTTACAACAGGTTTAATACTAGGTGGTTTATGCTTTGGCGATTAAGAGAAAAGTAAGGGAGAATAGAAAGATGATTAATATATTTATAGGAGCAGTTATTTTTAGTATATGGTGCATAACATTATTTTTTGGAAAAAATATAGGATTATCTATGTTATTATTTATAGTTCCAATTGTATATTTTATCATATACTTACTAGAAAAAAACAATAAAATAGCCAATCCAAAAGCCAAAGTTCTAATCATTCCAATAACACTTTTAGCAAGTACATATTTTATTTTCAATAATGGATTTTTTTATACTGTAAATATTGTAGCAATACCTGTATTAATAGTTTTGATGATTTTAGAAATGTTTAAAGCAGATATACAATTAACACCGAGACTATTTAGCAAAATATTAAAAATGTTTTTTATTCCGTTAAGTTATATGGGAGAAACTTTTGGAAAATTAAAACAAGCCATACAAGAAAAATTGAAAATAAATATAGATACTGCCAAACATAAAAAAATAAGGCAAATTATAAAAGCTATTTGCATTACAGTACCAATTGTTGCAATTATTATATTTCTATTATCATCTGCAGATGAAGTATTTGGAAGTATTTTTACAAAAATAATACAAAGCATATTCAATTCTTTGAGCCACATACAAATGGGCGATCTTGTTATTAGATTAATTTTAATTGTTTGTGCATTTATATATTTATTATGTTTTTTTGATTATATCACTTTTAGATATGAAAAAGAGGATGGCAAAGAAACAACAATGACGGAAGTAAAAGATAATTTTACTATAAAGGTACTTTTAGGCACATTAAATGTAATTTACCTAGTATTTTGCATAATTCAAGTAAAATCACTTTTTATGCGAGATGTGAATATTAATTATGCACAATATGCAAGACAAGGATTTTTCCAATTGATGATAGTATCATTAATCAATTTAATAACAATATTAATTGCAAAAAATAGGGAAAAGGGGCAAAATTGTAGTAAATACATTAGAACCATGTGTTTATTAATGGTTGTATTTACATTTATCATATTACTATCATCTGCTGTAAGAATGTATTTCTATGAAAGCGTTTTTGGATATACTCTTTTAAGACTTTTGGTATATTGTAGTTTATTTACAGAAGCAATTTTACTGATTCCAACTATAATGTACATAATAGATAAAAAAATAAATCTTGCTAAAACATATTTAACTATTGTTATAACTATATATGTATGTATAAATTTTGCAAATTTTGATAATATAATTGCAAAAAGGAATATAGATAGATATATTGAAACAGGAAAAATAGATATATATTATCTAGAAATGCAAACTTCAACAGATGCAATTAATCAAATGTTTAGAATATTAGAAACAAATACTAATGTAGATAATATAAAACAAGAAACTAAAAAGTATCTAAATGCCTTATATGACAAATTAAAAGCAGAAAATATGGATTTTAGAGATGCAAACATTTCAAAAATATTTGCCAAAAATTTGCTTGAAGTTACTAGATAATGGTTTCAAAGTGAGTGTGCCCTTTCAGCATAAGATTTTCATTGCATGTCTCGGCTTGTTACGAAATTTAAGAAATTCTAATTTATTTTATGGCATCCTTTCTAAGTACGTGAACTATTTCCATAAAATTGCATAGAATTTCTAAAATTTCTCCATGCGCATTCGACATTCCATTCAAATTCTTATACTGGAAGGGTACACTCACTTTGAAACTATTATTTAGTAACTGTTTGAAAAAAGAGATCTTAATTCCTATTGACTTACTAGGAATTAAATGGTATAATTTTTACTAGTTTATAAATACATTTTTCTTGTTAGAAAGGAATGAATTTTAAAATGAAAACATTATTGCAAATAAAAGATTTATACGTTAATGCTGAGGAAAAAGAAATTTTAAAGGGACTAAATTTAACTATAAATAAAGGAGAAATTCATGTAATTATGGGTCCAAATGGTGCTGGGAAATCAACATTAGCAAATGTTATATTAAACAATCCAGAATATACTAAAATAAAAGGAACAGTTGAATTAGAAGGAGAAAATATCAATAGTTTATCAACTGACCAAATTGCAAAAAAAGGTGTATTTATGTCATTCCAATCACCAGAAGAAATACCAGGAATTTCTACCATGAACTTTTTAAAAGTAGCTAAAAATAAGATGGATGGCAAACCAATCAAAATATTTGAGTTAAAAAATATGGTATCAAACTATATAGAAGAATTAAATATGAATGCAAAATTAATTGATAGAAATTTAAATGTTGGATTTTCTGGAGGCGAAAAAAAGAAAAATGAAATATTACAAATGCTTGTATTAAATCCAAAACTTGCTATTTTAGATGAAACTGATTCAGGATTAGATATAGATAGTATAAGAACAGTATCAAAGGGAATTAATATGTATAAATCAAACGAAAATGCTGTTCTTATTATTACGCATAATATGAAGATTTTAAGTGAATTAAAAGTTGATTTTGTACATGTATTAATTAATGGAAAAATAGTAAAAACAGGAACAGCCGAACTTGTAAAAGAAATTGAAAGAGATGGATTTGCAAAATACAAGGAGGCAAGTAAATAGAAATGAAAACTAAAGTAGAAGATATAAATAGAAATATCTATGATATAAAAAATGAAGACAATTATGACTTTAAAATGCAAAAAGGTTTGAGCAAAGAAATTGTAGAAGAAATTTCTAAGCAAAAAAATGACCCAGATTGGATGAGGGAACTTAGACTAAAGGCATTGGAAACTTATGAAAAACTAGAACTTCCTACATGGGGACCAGATTTATCAGAACTTAAAATGGATAATATTGCAACTTACGTAAAACCTAAAACTAAATTAAACTCAAGCTGGGAAGAAGTTCCAGAAGACATCAAAAATACATTTGATAAATTAGGAATACCAGAAGCGGAAAAAAAGTCTTTAGCAGGTGTTGGAGCACAATATGATTCAGAAGTAGTATATCATAGTATTAAAGAAGACCTCTTAAAACAAGGCGTAATTTATACAGACATGGAAACAGCGGTAAATAAATATCCTGAAATTGTAAAACAACATTTTATGAAATGTGTTCCTATCACTGACCATAAATTTGTTGCTCTACATGCTGCAGTTTGGTCTGGAGGTTCTTTTGTGTATGTACCAAAAGGTGTAAAATTAGACATACCATTGCAATCTTATTTTAGGCTAAACTCACCAGAATCAGGACAATTTGAACATACTTTAATTATTGTAGACGAAGGAGCTAGCCTTCATTTCATAGAAGGGTGTAGTGCACCAAAATACAATAAAGTAAATCTGCATGCTGGATGTGTAGAATTATATGTAAAAGATGGAGCTTATCTTAGATATTCAACCATAGAAAATTGGTCTAAAAATATGATGAACTTAAATACAAAAAAGGCATTAGTAGGAAAAAATGCGCAAATAGATTGGGTAACAGGTTCTTTTGGTTCCAAAGTATCTATGCTTTATCCAATGAGTATTTTAAATGGAGAAGGAGCAAAAACAGAATACACAGGAATTACCTTTGCAGGAAAAGGTCAAAACTTAGACACAGGTTTTAAAGTAATTCATAATGCAAAAAATACATCATCTGTTGTAAATTCAAAATCAATTTCTAAAGATGGTGGTGCATGCACATATAGAGCATTAGTTAGAATTGATGAAAAAGCCAAAAATTCAAAAGCAAGTGTATCTTGTGAATCTTTGATGTTAGATGATATTTCTAGGTCAGACACAATTCCAGTAAATGATATAAGAACAGATGAAGTTACCTTTTCACATGAAGCTAAAATTGGAAAAATAAGTGATAAAGAAATATTTTATTTGATGTCTAGAGGTTTATCAGAAGAAGATGCAAAAGCCATGATTGTAAGAGGCTTTGCTTATCCTATTTCAAAGGAATTACCAGTAGAATATGCAGTAGAAATGAATAATTTAATCAATTTAGAATTAGAAGGGAGCATTGGATAATGGAATTAAAAGTAAATGAAACACCTGTTAGAACATGCAGAAATTTTGAAATTAATAATATAAAATTGACAGATGTAAAAATCCCTGAAAATTCAAAAGAGTTTAAAAATATAGAAATTATAAAACAAAAAAGTGTTATTGAAAATGATATGCAAAATCATAATTTTACTTATGGAAATGGACAGGTTTTAGAAAAAAATGTTTTTGAAAATGCTAATCATAAAATAAAAATTGAGACAGAAAAAGAAAATATAAAAATAATTTATAATTTTGATGATGAAAATTTATCTTTAATCAATGAGATAGAAATTGTAGGCAATAAAGATGCAAGTATAATAATAGAATATAAATCAAATACTACTAAAAGATGTTTTCATAATGGAATGATAAGAGCAATTGCAAAAGAAAATTGTAAATTAAATATTGTTATTATAAATTTATTAAATAATCAATCAGAAAATTTTGAAGCGATTGAAAATGAATTATATGCAAATTCTAAAATAAATTACACAATAATTGATTTAGGTGGAAAAGACAGTATAACAAATTATTATGCGAATATTTTAGGAGAAAATGCGCAAAATGACTTAAAAACAATTTATTTAGGAAAAGATAACCAAGTAAAAGATTTAAATTATATTGCAGAGTTAAGAGGGAAAAAATCAGTTGTTGATATAGATGTACAAGGAGTACTAAATGGAGAATGTAAAAAGAACTTTAAAGGAACAATAGACTTTAAAAAAGGTTGTAAAAAAGCAAAAGGTAATGAAAATGAATTTTGTTTATTGCTTTCAGACAAGGCAAAATCAATAGCACTTCCAATGCTTTTATGCACAGAAGATGAGGTAGAAGGTAATCATTCAACTGCTTCTGGAAAGGTAGATTCAAAATCATTATTTTATATTATGAGTAGAGGATTAAATTATAAAGAAGCTGTAAAATTAATTGTAAAATCTAATTTTAATAAAATAATTGAAAGAATAAAAGATGAAGAAGTAAAACAAGCTGTATTAGACGAAATTGATAATAGACTAGATTAAAGGAAAGGATTTTTAAATGAACGTAGAAGAAATAAAAAAAGATTTTCCAATCTTAGCAAATAGTGAAATGGTATATTTAGATAGTGGTGCAACTTCTCAAAAACCAAAATATGTGTTGGATAAAATGGAAGAGTATTATAACAAAAATAATGCTAATCCTCATCGAGGAGCTTATTCATTAAGTGTTACAGCAACACAAGAATATGAGAATACAAGAAAAAGAATAGCAAAATTTATTAATAGCAGATATTCAGAGGAAATTATATTTTCAAAAAATGCAAGTGAAAGCCTAAATTTGATTGCCTATTCTTATGGAATGGACAATTTAAAAAAGGGCGATGAAGTAGTACTTTCTATAATGGAGCATCACTCTAACTTAGTACCATGGCAATATGTCACAAAAAAGACAGATAGTAAATTAAATTATATGTATATAAATGATGATTATGAGTTGTCAAAAGAAGATATTGAAACAAAAATAACAAATAAAACAAAAATTGTTTCAATAACTCATGTATCAAATGTTTTAGGAACAATTAACAATGTAAAAGAAATTATAAAATATGCCCATAAAAAAGGTGCAATAGTAATTGTAGATGCAGCACAAAGTATTCCTCATATGAAAATAGATGTGCAAGAATTAGATGCAGATTTTCTTGTGTTTTCTGGTCATAAGATGTTTGGACCTCTTGGAATAGGAGTATTATATGGAAAAAAGGAAATTTTAAATAAAATGAACCCATTTATTATGGGCGGAGATATGATAGAATATGTGTATGAACAAGAAACTACTTTTGCACCATTACCGAATAAATTTGAGGCAGGAACACAAAATGTAGGTGGTGTTATAGGACTTGGTGCTGCAATGGATTATATAGAAAAAATTGGCTATGATAATATAGAAAAGATAGAAAAAGAAGTAGTTGGTTATGCAAGACAAGAATTGTCTAAGTTAGATTTTTTAGAATTGTATATGACACCAAATGAAAAGAATCATTCTGCTGTAATATCTTTTAACATAAAAGGAGTTCATCCACATGATGTAGCAAGTATTTTAGATAGGTATGGTGTGTGTGTGAGATCTGGAAACCATTGTGCTCAACCTTTGCTAAGATTTATGGGACTAGATTCTACTTGTCGAGCTAGTTTTTCAATATATAATACAAAACAAGATGTAGATAAATTGGTAGAAGCATTGAAAAACACATATAATATGTTTAAGAAATATATAAGCTAGGTTAGAGAGGGAAAAACATGGATGATGTATATGATGAAATTATAATGGAACATGGTATGAATTCTTATAATAAAAAGAAATTAGATACATGTGATTTTTGCCAAAAAGGGCATAATCCAAATTGTGGGGATGATATTACAATTGAGGTTAAGCTAGATGGAGATATCATTCAAGATATGGCTTTTAGTGGATATGGCTGTGCTATTTCTCAAAGTTCAACATCTGTTATGATTGATGTGCTAAGAGGTAAAAATATTAAAGAGGCAAAAGAAATTATAAAAACATTTATTGATATGATAAAAAGAGAAATAACAGATGAAGACGAATTAAAAAAATTAGAAGATGCAATAGCATTTAAGAATGTATCAAATATGCCAGCAAGAGTTAAATGTGCTTTGCTTGCATGGCATACTATGGAGGATTTAATAAAACAAATGGAAGCATAAAAGGAGAAATTAATTTGGAAAATAAAAAAGTATTATTGGGAATGAGTGGTGGAGTGGACAGTTCTGTTTCGGCATTGCTATTAAAGAAAAAGGGATATGATGTAATTGGTATAACTTTAGAATTGTTTGCAGGGAGCAGTTGCTGTAACATAGATACTTATTTAGATGCAAAAAATGTTTGTAATTCAATTGGAATACCACACATTACATATAATTTAAAAGATGAATTTAAATGCAAAGTAATTGATAATTTTATTGAGGAATATTCAAACCAAAGAACGCCAAATCCTTGTATAGAGTGTAATAAATATATTAAGTTTGGTGCTATGTATGAAAAGGCAAAAGAACTTGGATGTGAATATATTGCAACTGGGCATTATGCTAAAATGGAGTATTCAAAGGAACATCAAAGTTATGTATTAAAAAAATCCAATAATGTTTCTAAAGATCAAAGTTATGTGTTATACAACCTTCCCAAATGTTTGTTGGGTAAAATATTATTTCCTTTAGGGGAATTTTCATCAAAGGAAGAAGTAAGGATGCTTGCCAAAGAAAATGACTTAAAAGTTGCAAGCAAGCCAGATAGTGAAGATATTTGTTTTGTCCCTTCAGGAGATTACAAACAATTTTTAGAAAATAATTCTGATTTAAAACCAAAACAAGGCAATATTGTAACAAGTCAAGGAGAAGTTTTAGGCAGACATCAAGGGTTATATAAGTATACAATAGGGCAAAGAAGAGGGCTAGGTATATCTTACCACTCACCATTATTTGTAATAGGTTTTAATAAGCAAAAAAATGAGTTAATTGTAGGAGAAGAAAAAGAATTATATAAAAAAGAATTTTTAGTAGAAGATGTTAATCTTTTGTTAGTGGATAAAATACAAGGCAAAATGGAAGTAGAAGTAAAAACAAGATATTCTGCTAAAAGTGCTAAAGCAATTATAATGCAAGAAGAAAATAATATTAAAGTAGTACTTTCAGAACCACAAAGGGCAATAACCCCAGGACAGTCAGCAGTATTTTATGAAGGGGATATTGTAATTGGTGGAGGAAAAATAAAGGAATGATAAAAGAGATTATATGAAATGCCCCCACTTTTTACTAGTAAAAAGTGGGGGCACGTGAAGTGAACAACAATTTTCTCTTAATTAGAATTCAGGCATCTTAGTATCAGGGATTGGACGTATCGATTTTATATTGTGCCACAGGTATACTGTAACATTATTCCGATTTTCTGCAAGAATGATGCCAAAATCATCATAATCAATAATGTATCCAAAAGAGGAAAACGCATTGTTGACATGATCCAGACTAATTCGCTGTTTTTCCTGTTTCCATTGTTCCAACATTTTCTTCACGATGTTACCTCCTTGTCCATTAGGACTCTTTGTGAAATTTCAACGGTTAACGAAAAAATTATAACATATTTACATAATTTTGACAATAGTTTTTTGAAAATTTATGAATATTTTTTTAAAAATTAAACATACTAAATATATAAAGAAAGAGCTATGTTTTCAAGACGAGCAAGAAAGGAATGATTTTTAAAGATGGAAGATAATCAAAAAATCAATTGTACAGTTTCAAGCTGTAGATATAACAATCAAGAAAAAGAAAAATGTATGTTAGAAGCAATACATGTAGCACCAATGGAAAATGTAGAAACAGAAACAGCAGACGAATCTATGTGTGCAAGTTATAGATATGATGAAGAATAGGAATTAAAAATACTCTAAATATTAAAATCGTTTAATATTTAGAGTATTTATATTTATTTTATACTTGACATATAAAAAAAATAGAAATACAATAACAAAGAAAAATAGAAATTTAAAGGAGGAAAAAATATGTTAGTAACAACAAAGGAAATGTTTGAGAAATCAATGAAAGAAGGGTTTGCTATAGGAGCATTCAATGTAAATAATATGGAAATTATGCAAGCAATTGTAGATGCTGCAAGCGAAAGTAAATCACCAGTTATTTTGCAAGCTTCTTCTAGTGCTATTAAATATGCAAGAATTAATTATTTAATGAAAATGGTAAAAGCAGCTGAAGAAGAACATCCAGAAGTTCCAATGGCTATTCATTTAGACCATGGACCAGATTTTGAAACAGCAAAAATGTGTATTGATTCAGGATTTACTTCTGTAATGATAGATGGTTCTAAATATGAATTTGAAGAAAATGTAGCACTTACAAAAAAAGTAGTAGATTATGCACATAGTAAAGGAGTAGTAGTAGAAGCAGAACTTGGAAAATTAGCTGGAATTGAAGATGATGTAAATGTTTCAGAAGAAGATAGTAGATACACAGATCCAGCACAAGCACAAGAATTTGTAGAAAAGACAGGGTGCGATTCTTTAGCAATTGCAATAGGTACAAGTCATGGTGCTTATAAATTTAAAGGAGAAGCAAAATTAAGATTTGATATTTTAAAAGAAATAAAACAAAGAATACCAAACACACCAATTGTGTTACATGGTGCATCTACAGTTATTCCAGAATTAGTACAGATGTGCAATCAATATGGTGGAGATATACCTGGTGCAAAAGGAGTACCAGACGAAATGCTACATGAAGCAAGTATTTCTGGAGTATCAAAAATTAATGTAGATACTGATTTGCGTTTGGCTATGACAGCAGCTATTAGAAAAGTATTTGCAGAAGAACCAAATGCTTTTGACCCAAGAAAATATTTGTTGCCAGCAAGAGAATTAGTTAAAGAAACTGTAAAACATAAAATGATAGATGTATTTGGATCAAGTAATAAAATATAGTAAAAATAGAAACATGTAAATAAAAAATTTACATGTTTCTATTTTTTAAATTAATTTGAATTTGCCTTTGTGCGTCCCTTTTTGCTAAATCTTGACGTTTATCATAAAGTTTTTTACCTTTACCAATACCGAAGTTCTACTTTTACAAAACTTCCTTTAAAATAAATGCTAATAGGAACAAGGGTATAGCCTTTTTGCTTAGTTAAACCAATTAATTTATTAATTTCTTTTTTATGTAATAATAATTTGCGGTCACGCAAGGGGTCTTTATTGAAAATGTTGCCATGTTCATAAGGACTAATATGCATTCCACAAATAAAAACTTCACCATTTTTGATATGAGCATACGAATCTTTTAAATTAGCTTTGCCCATTCGAATAGATTTAATTTCAGTCCCAGATAAAACAATGCCAGTTTCTATTTTATCTTCTATTATATAATTATGATAAGCAGTTGGATTTTTAGCAATTAATTTTGTATTCATTTTTACACCTCAAATTTTAATTTGTTTTATTATATCATATATTTTTATATAATAAAAGAATAAAAGTTGCTAAAAATAAAAATCTTCTAACAACTTTTATTATAATTTGATTTAGTCTTTTTCATCATAATTTGCAGAACGAAGTTGTGCTGAATAGTACCAAACTAAAGCAACAATTGCGATAGCTGCAATTCCTAAAATAAGCCAAGTCCAAGCAGTAGCATTCATACCCATTAAAGTATTTTCTGTTGTAGCTGTTCTAGTAGCTGTATAATTACCACCCATCATTCCGTCATTATCACCATTATTTGTGTCTTTAGCAGTAGAATTATTATTATTGTTATTATTCATAGTATTTCCAGTATTATTTGCACCTTGTTCCATATCTCTAGTTGCATCTTTAGAAGTATTTGATATATCTTTAGCTGCATCTTCAACTGCATTTTCTGCACCATCAACTACATCTCTAACACCATCTGCAGCATCTTGCATACCATCATTTGCTAGACAAATGGAAAAAGAGAAAATTGCCATTGCAAGTACTATAAGACTAATTAATAATTTTTTGTACATAAAATTATCCTCCTATTTAAAATTTAAATAAGCTTATTAGTTTTCATATATTGAATATGAAAATTAAATACTAATAATATTATCTAAAAAAAACAAAAAAAATATACATACAAAAATTTCAAAAAAATTTTTATATGTATAAAATTTTATATGTTATCTTTTTAGTCTAATTAATATAGCAATTGATAATAATATCAATAATATACCAATTACAATAAGTAAAATATTAAGTATATTAGTAATACCTAATCCAGAGTCAGATGAATCTATGTTGCTTACTGTTGTAGTTGGTGGTTGCGTAAATGTTTCTCCGGATTCTTCTGAAGTATTGTCGGTAGTATTAGATGAGTTTGTGCCAAATGCAGATTCGTTTGAAGTGGCATTTTCTTCTTCGGGTAAATTTTCCTCTTCGCTAGTTGATTCATTTTCGTTAGGAGTTCCTTCTTCATTTTCTTGATTGTTTTCTTGATTATTTTCTTGTTCGTTAGAAGAATTATTAGTTGTTAAATCATCATCTGTCATATTTAAATCTACTGCTAAACAAAAATTAAATCCTAATACTAATGTTACAATTAATGTAATTGAAATTATTTTTAATTTTTTCATTTTAAAACCTCCATTAAGACTTATTAAATTAAAAATTTTCATCTTATTATATGATAACACAAAATAATATAAAATGTCTAGTAATATTTGTAAAAAATATAAAAAAATGTTACAGTTCAGTAAGAAATAATGAGAAGTGTTAAAGTTACAACTATTGTAACAATTTTGTAATAAAAATTTAAT
>CANQTZ010000118.1 GCA_947626865.1 uncultured Clostridia bacterium | reverse complement strand
TCCCCAATACGACATATTATACTCCATATGCTGAGAATAGGAAGTTACCCATGTATACTTGTACACAAGGTACTAATACAACTAATACGAAGAATATCAATACTGCTCCTACAATTGCATATACTACTTGTGGTAATGCTTTCATGATTTTTTGCATTATTTGGTCTATATCAATTTCCATGTATTCTACTAGTTTTTCCATCATTTCTGTTAAGTCGGTCTGCATTCCTATTTTTAACATTTCTGTTATCATTGGTTTTGATAATCCAGAGTTTTCAAATGGTTCTATCCATGACTCTCCTATTAATATGTTATTTATTGATGTTTCGATTATGGATAGCATTACATAGTTCTGTACTACATTTTTACTAACTTCAATTGAGTCTTGTATTCTCATTCCATTTTTTAAGTTTAATAACATTGCTTTCATTAATCTTGAAAAGTCTAATGCATATATTAATTGTCCAAATATTGGCATTTTGTATTTAAATAGATGATAACTATATTTTCCTCTTGGTGTATGAACATAAAATACTATGATGCCTGCAATTATTAATATTATACCAACCGGTATATACCAATATATCATAGCTTGATCGACAAAGTCTGCAAACCATAATGTTACAGCTGGCAAGGTATCTTCTGTTCCTAATTCGTCAAATACGTTTTGGATAGCTGGTATTGCGACTAGAGTTCCTACTACTAACATTACAAGTAATAATACGAATTGTACAATGTTTGGTATTAATATTGCTTTTAATTTTCTGTTTAAGTTTTCTGTTTCATCTAGGTATTTTACTGCTTGCTCTAATGATGTTGTAAGTGAACCTGATAGTTCTCCTACTTTTACCATATTAATATAGATGTACGGAAATATGTTTGAGTAATATTCCATAGTTGTGTACATATTTTCTCCAGCTTCTACTCCGAGCCAAAATGTCTTCTAGCACACCTCTAAATGATATATTTTCTGTACTTTCTATTATTGTACTTAGTGCATGTATATTATTGAAGTTTGCCTTTTTTAACAAGTAGAAGTTTTGAGTAAATACCACTAAATCTCTTTGTGTTATTTTTTCTGATTTTGCAAAGTATAGATTTATTTTTTCTTTTGCTGTTAATGTTTTGTTTTTCCTTCCTAATTGAGTGGTATTAACATTTTTCATAACATCCTGTATATTTGTTACATTCTTTTTCTGCTTTTTTTGCTTATTTAAGCTATGATACGAAACTTGCTCAATTGATATTGGTAGTAGATTACTTTGTTTTAATGATTGTATTAAATTTTGTCTACTAGGTACTTCTACTTTGTTTCTTACTATAGTTCCTTTTCTAGTCATAGCCTTATATAAATAGGTAGGCATTTAAAGTTCCTCCTTATATCATATTTTTAGGGTTTAAAGTTACCAAAAATCTTATATTGTTTTCTTAGGTTGTCCTTTTATTTTTAATTGCATAATAGTTCTATTAAATGTCTCTAAGTTCTTTTCTTCTATTTGAGATTTTGCTAATTCTAATGTAATTTTATTTTCTACAAATAATTTTGCAAGTGAATTGATTAGTCCAATGCTTCCTTTTTCTAAATTACTTTGTATTGCATCCTCAATTTCTGATACACTCAATTTTTCTTTACGTATAATTCCTGCTACCACATTATCTACAACCATAACTTCTGGAACTAATACAAGTTTTCCATCTATACCTTGTAACAATCTTTGTGAAACAACTAATTTCAATAATGCAGATAATAGATATTTAATACTTGCTTGATCCCTTACCTCATAAAAGTTTATCATTCTGTCTATAGTTTCTGCACAAGATTTTGTATGTAGAGTTCCTATTACTAAGTGTCCTGATTCTGCCATTTCTATTGCTGCTTCCATTGTTACTTTATCACGAATCTCCCCTATAACTAGGATATCGCAGTCCTCTCTTAATGAGTTTTTTACCCCATCGCTAAATGTTAAACTGTCTCTTCCTCTTCCAACTTCTTTTTGTACTATTAAAGATTTTTTTGAATGATGTTTATATTCTATTGGGTTTTCTAATGTTAATATTTTTTTATTTTGATTTTCATTTATATGATTTACCAAAGCACTTAATGTTGTACTTTTACCAGAGTTTGTTTTTCCAGTAACTAATATTAATCCTTGTGGTTGATATGTCATTCTTCTTACAATATCTGGTACTCCTAAAGATTCATAACTTGGTAACTCATTTTTTATCAATCTTAAGGTACATAAAGGTATATCATCTGATAATGATATATTTACTCTTAGACGAATATCTCTATATTCATAAGACATATCTAATTTTCTTGTAGTATTAAATACTTCATCTTTTTCGACATTTCCTTTTACTAAATAATCATATAGTTCAAACATATCATCTGGTGTTAAAATTTTGCTATTAGGAACTGGAACTAAATTTCTAGCTACTCTAAGCATTGGTTTATTATTGCAAATTAAATGTACATCTGAAGCATCCATATCTATAGCTTCATCTAGTATTCTATCTAAATTCATAACTTCCTCCTCTTTGGATTAATAAAATAATAACTTTTTGTTTAATTCTTCAATTGTAGTATCTCCATGTATAACTTTTCTAATGCCATCTACTACAAGTGGTCTATAGTTTTGAGCTAAAGCATGTTTTCTAATTTCTATACTTGATTTTCCATCTATTATATCTGTTTTTATTTCTTCTGTTATGTCTAGTATTTCAAAAATTCCTATTCTGTCATAAAAACCTGTATTGTTACAGAATTTGCAACCTGGTGTCTCGTAAGTATTTCCTGTTACATCAAAATCTATATTATATTTATCTCCAATCATTTTTATGATTTTCTTTTCTTCTTCATTAAAAGGTCTTTCTCGTTTACATTTTGGACAAACTCTTCTTACCAATCTTTGTGATATTGCAGTTGCCAAAGTACTAGAAATATCGTAATCTGAAAGTCCCATTTTTCTTAGTCTGGTAATTACTTCTATACTGTCAATAGTGTGAATTGTTGATAACACATAGTGACCTGTTTGTCCTGCTTGAATTGCTATTTCTCCTGTTTCTGTATCTCTTATTTCTCCTACTAATATAATATCTGGGTCTTGTCTTAATACAGTTCTTAGAGAATCTGAAAATGATGCTCTACTATCTATTTCAATTTGATTTAAACCAGTTATTCTAATTTCTACTGGGTCTTCAATTGTTGTAATATTAATTTCTGGTCTGTTTAAATAGTCCATAATACTGTATAATGTGGTTGTTTTTCCTTCTCCTGTTGGTGCTGCAATTATGGTAATACTATTCTTTTTTTGTATACTTTTCTTTAATTGTTCTTCTGTTGATGGAAATCCTAAATCAAATATATTTTTGATATTAGAATTTTTCTTTAACAATCTTAGCACGAATTTTTCGCCATATACATTTGGTTGTGAAGATACACGTATATTGTATTCTTCATATATTAATATTCTACCATCTTGTGATTCTTGTTTTTCTTGGTGCATATTTGAAATAGCTTTTAATCTTCCTATAATTTGTTGTTGCTTTTCTTTTTTTATCCTTGCAGCTGTGAATAATTCTCCATCAATTCTATATCTAACTCTGATCTCATTTGCCATTGGCTCTATGTGAATGTCACTTGCTCTTCTTTTTATTCCTGTCTTTATGATGCTATCTACTAATTCAGTTATTGTGTCACCACCAGTTGATACACCGAAATCAGTTGTAACATTTCCTTCCATAGATTTTAATATTCTTTCTATTTCACTTTCAAATGTAATGTAGCTTTCCATTACAAGTCCTTTATTAAGAAGTAATAGACGAATTGTGTCTATACTTCTGTTATTTACTGTATTTGCAAAGCAAACTTTAATTTTTCCTGCTACTACTTCAAAAGGAATAGCTTTGTTTCTTTGTGCTACGTCTAGTGAAAAATAGTCAGTTAAATTGACTTTTATTGTTTTGTCTGTTAACATTATTCCTTTTTCGCCTAATATTTCTCCTATTGCTTTAATTAATTCATCTGGATCACATACTTTTAATAGGAATAGAATATCTCCTATTTTTTTGTTAGGATTTGCCCTTTGAAATTGCAATGCATTTTCAATATCTACTTCTTTTACTATGCCTCTTTTTACAAGTTCTACTCCAAGTGGTTGTTTTCTTCTGTCCATATTTTTTCCCTTCTTTCGTCTTTTATCTATATATTATTATACAATATTTTTTTTGCTTTTTGTTAAGTTTTATAAAATTACATAAATTTACTAAATTTGTAATGTATAGGTATTTTCTCTTTGCATGTTTCCTATTTTCATTGAAACTGTTACTATTCTTTTTCCATTTTGAATTCTTGAACTAAAATTACATTTTGTTACATTTTTTGCTATTTTTACTTGGTTTCTATATATTCCTTGATTTTCTTCTATAAATGTATATTGTACGCCATTATCAAATACGATGTAATTACCATTTTCTTCTTCTCCTGCTATTTCTAATATTTTTATATTTTGATGGTTTACTTCATCTGAAAAGAAACTATTAAATTTTGTGTATTCTACAGCAGGATCTATGTTTTCTGATGTATTTTCTACATTTGAATAGAAAAATCTGCTTATTAACACGATAATTCCAACTACAATTGTCATTCCTATAACATATATGGTTACTGATGTAAGAGTTATACCTTTTTCTGATTTCATGTTAAATCTCCTTTGCTTTTATACTAGATAGTTCTACGGTTTTGTTTTGATTTTTGAATTTATAACTTATTTGTACTGTTATTTTTTTTACTATTCCTGCTGTACGACTACTATCTATGTCATGATAGTCTTGTATTATAATTTTTCTGAAAAATCCTTCATTACTGTCAATCTCTTCCATTTGTTCTTCTGAATTTTCTGTTTTATATCCTGCTATTTCTTCAAAGCTTTTGTTTTTCATGTTTTCAATTTCATTTATAGCAAGATTAGTTGCTTGTGATTGTAGTTCTATTTCTTTTGCTGAACTGTTAAAATTGTATATTAATGTTGAAATTAAGGATACTAATATAAAAATTATAACTACACATATTGCTATCTCTATTGCGGTATTTCCTTGTTCGTTTTTGGAGTTCATATTTTCTCCTCCTCTCATGCAAATGTTTATGACATTATATAATTATTAGTCAATAATACGAAAATAATCCATATAACGTTGCTTACTCCTAAGAAAAATGCTATACTTAATTTCTGTTCTGGGTATTCTTTCTTTCTTTTGTGTTTTCTTATTATATTTCTTATTTTTATTATTAACATA
This sequence comes from uncultured Clostridia bacterium, assembly GCA_947626865.1. Taxonomy (GTDB): domain Bacteria; phylum Bacillota; class Clostridia; order TANB77; family CAG-508; genus CAG-269. Next base: position 33 of record CANQTZ010000118.1, on the reverse strand, counting down.
TAGAAGAAAACTACTAATAGTGTGTATATAATG
>CANQTZ010000117.1 GCA_947626865.1 uncultured Clostridia bacterium | reverse complement strand
TACCATCAATACCAAAATTTGATGAAGAATTTGTAAAACCTGATATTGAACTTAATGAAACAGATATAGATTTAAAAAATAAAGACATTGATAAAAAAGATATTAAAGACAAAGTAGAAGAAGCAATTGAAGATTATAAACCTCAAAAGAATATTACAGATGAAGCAAAACAAAATGTGGATAACTCATTAAAAAATTTAGAAACTAAAAAAGAAGAAATAAAGAAGGCTGAAGAGGAAAAAGCTAAAAAAGAAGCTGAAGAAAAAGCAAAAGCAGAGGAAGAAGCAAAGAAAAAAGCTGAAGAAGAAGCTGCAAAAGGATTAAAAGTAGGAAGTCTTACTTTAAAATACGGAACATATTCTTTTAATATGCCTAATGGAGGAGAAAATGGAAAAACATTAACAAGTAATATCACATTAAAACCTAATGGGGTATTTCATATAACAGCTAATTTTAATGAAGATGATGATTCAACTGTATCAAGCAAATCTATGGACTGTGATGGAACATATAGGGTTGAATTAAATCAGCCAACAGGTTATCCAGATGAATATGCTGATTTTCTAAGATTTACTACTAATACTGGTGAAAATTTTGTGTTTATAGTAGGTAGTAGTACAGGTTTTGGAGATCAATGGCATGATTATTCATATTCAGGAAATTAAATTATAATTGTTTTTTGCACAATTCGACAAAAATCAACATAGAATATAATAGCCCAAATTTAGAGGTGATAGAATTGAGCAAAATAACAAAAGGAGAAATTGTTGCAAGAAAATCTTATGGGAAAGATATTATATTTGAAGTAAAACATATAATTTTCACTAATCAAAAAAAAATTGCTATTTTAAAAGGAGTAATAGACAGAATAGAAGCAGATAGTGATATAGAAGATTTAGAAATAGTAGATAAAAAAACACTAGAAGAAAAACTAAACAAATCAAAAATTCAATTAGACCAAAAGATTGGAAAAAAAACAGAATATAAAATAGGAATTTTAACCCATAACAAAAGAAACCAAGAAAGAATCATTACTGGAAAGATATTACATTTAGATGGGGATAATAATTTTATATACATATTAAATATATAAAATGGAGGCTATACAAATGAGATTTAAATTAAATAAAGTAGTAATAGCATTTTTGTTAATAGTAATATTTTTATCAAATTCTTTATATGAAAATAAATGTTATGCTGCAACAATTACTTTATCACAAATAGCAGAAAAGTTTAAAACGAGTGACTTTGTAAAAGAATATGAAGGGGCTAGCAATGAAGATGTAACATATGATATAACAACAAGTGTTAATGAAACAACTTTTATAATAAATTTTGAAACAACAGGATATAGTGAAGGAGATGGTCATGCACAAAGTTTTCTTACGATGGGAATAATAAGCTTCAATTTAGAAAATGATATTTTAACAAGTGATGAAACAACTAGTTCAGAAACAGTTACAATGGATATTGCAAAAACTATGATATCATGTGTTGCACAATTACATGGTTACACAGAAGATTTTATAAATGAAGTTTTAAATAGAGAAGAAATAACTGATTATACGGTTGAAAATGAAGGTTTTGAAATTAAATATATTTCAAAAGATAATAATGATGAAGTTTCTGTAAAAATAAATCTTAAACAAATGAATTTACCAGAAAATAAGGATAATGAAGAAGATAAAGATAAAGAACAAGGAGAAGAAAATCCGACTGAGCCATCTCAAGAAGAAAATAAAAAAGATGAACAAGAACAATCTTCTAATGAAAAAAATAATATAGAAGATAATACAATTGTAAAACAAAAGTTACCAAATGCAGGAGTTTTAAATGTAAGTGTAATATTATTAATAATGATAATAGTTACTTTAGTATTTATTTTAAAAATAAAGCGTTACAAAGATATATAGAATATTAATTCATAAAAAATGTAGTTCCCTCATAATTTTAAATAAACAATTTAATTTTGTGAGGGAAATATAATGGAAAAAAATGAAAAAATTATTATTGTTTATGATAAAAATGCTGAAAATATTGAAAAGAAAATATTAAAAATATTTGAAAAATATTTGGAATTAAATATGCCTAAAATGGGCTGACAAAAAAATGCTTATGATAGGCATTTTTTTCTTCAAGGAGGAGAAAAATGAGTACATATTATCCAAAAATTGCAGCATATATAAGATTATCAAAAGAGGATGAGAAAGAAGGTGAAAGTGAGAGTGTAAGTAATCAAAAAGAATTAATCAAAAAGTATGCAGAACAGAATAATTTAGGTAAATGTGTTTTTTTTGTTGACGATGGTTATAGTGGTGGCAATTTTGAAAGACCGAAATTTAAAGAAATGATAAATGAAATTGAAAATGGAAATATAACAACAGTTATAACAAAAGATACATCAAGATTAGGGAGAGATTTTATAGAAACAAGCCATTATATGTTCAAATATTTTCCTGAACACAATATAAGATATATTTCTATATTAGAAAATTTTGATACATTTAATCCAAATGGTGTGGAAGATATGATCCCATTCCAAACAATTATAAATGATTGGTATTTAAAAGATACATCAAAAAAAATAAAAAGTGTTAGACAAAATAAGATGAAACAAGGATTATATATGGGAAGCACTGTACCTTATGGATATAAAAGATCAGAAGAAGATAATTGTAAATTTGTGATAGATGAATATTCAAGTGGAATTGTAAAAAGAATTTTTAGTATGAGATTAGATGGAATGAAACCGACAATGATTGCAAGAACATTATCAGATGAAAAAATTTCGCCACCATCAATATATAGTGAAAAAAACACAAAGAAAACATATACAAGTTATTTATGGAGTATTAGTACAATAAATCAGATATTAACTAATCAAATTTATATTGGGAACATGGTACAAAGAAAATTTGATAAAGTAAACTATAAAAGCAAAAAAAAGGTAAAATTAAAAGAAGAAGATTGGATTATTGTTAAAAATTGTGTTCCACCAATAATAAGCCAAGAAGATTTTTATAATGTAAAAAGGATGATAGAAAATAATGATACAAGATGTAAAAAAGGATATAGTTATTTGCTAAAAGGCTTAGTTATATGTGGCGATTGTGGTCGAGTAATGGCAGTTAGAAGAAGAATAAATAAAAGGAAATTCAAAGAAGATAAGATAGAAACTTATTATTGTTGTTCTAATAACATACGATACAGACATGGGGTTTGTAGTTTACACTATTTTCAAGAGCAAAAATTAAATGATATGGTTATTAGTTATTTAAGAGATACATTAAGCAAATTTGCAAATAAAAAAGATTTAAAAAAAATATATGAACAAAAACAGATGAATATGTTTGAAACACAGAATATAAATAATGAAATTATTAAATACAATAAAAAAATTGAGAATTTAAAAGAGGCTTTAAAAAATTTATATAT
>CANQTZ010000116.1 GCA_947626865.1 uncultured Clostridia bacterium | reverse complement strand
ATATATTGTTCCTTCATTTCTGTTGTGTACGTATTTTGCATAAACATAATTAAAGACCTCCTTGTAATTTTGATGTATTTATTTTACATCTTCTATTACAAAAGGTCTATATGCGCTTTTATCCATCGCTTACAATACAAAAAATAAAAATAGTACCAAAACATGTTCATATTTAAGGTCTCTCAACATTTTGCATAACATATTTCTGTACTATTTTCACATATCATCAATCTTTTGTTATTGTTTTCATTTCTTCTGCTGTTAAATTAGTTATTTCCTGTACTTCTTCAACAGACATTCCTTTATTTAGCAATTTTTTTGCTGTTTCTAACATTGCTTTTTTTCCTTGTTCGACTCCTTCCTTTCTCCCTTGTTCTAATCCTTGTTCAACTCCTTCTTTTCTCCCTTGTTCTAATCCTTGTTCAACTCCTTCTTTTCTCCCTTGTTCTAATCCTTGTTCAACTCCTTCTTTCCTACCTTGCTTTATGCCTTCTTTTTTTCCTTGTTGTAAACCTCTTCTTAAACCTTTTTCTATTGCTCCTGCTATTTGTGTATTTTGGTCTTTTTTGTTTTTATCTATTAAATAAGCTAGCCTTCTTTCTTCTTCATCTCCTATTAGATACTCATATTCTTCGTTCGCTTTTTTTATAGCTTTATTCTCTTTCATGGCTAATTCAACCTCCGTTTTATTTCTTTGGATTATAAATTGCATCCATTGTTCTAGCTTTGTTTGGTTCTTTCTTTTTTCTTTTAGAAACTTTGGTATTTGTATGAAGTGTAATTCTAGTTTATCTGTTAATATTTTGTTTTTATGATCTCTTCTTATTCTACATATTTCATGATATGGTCCATCTTTTAATATTGTATAATTTAGTATATTTATTCCAATTGTTCTTTTTGCTATTTTGTAGTCTTCTCCTTTTTCTAAGTTGTTATAATAAATTCCTGACCAATAATATAAACTTCTTTCTATAAAATTATGATAATCATTTACTTGCATTTCGATATTTACAATTGTATCATCATTTAAAATTGCTATTATATCTAATCTTCCTAATTTATTTTTTTCTAAATGTTTTTCTAAACTTACTTCTGTTTGTATTTCTATTTTTTCTATTGGTATATTCAATATTGATATTAAAAAATCTTTTAATATTTCTTCATTTCCTTTTTTTCCAAATACTTTTTGAAAAATATAATTATTTGTTAATGTTAGATTTATTTTTTCCATTTATCCTTCCTTTCTATTTTACCAAAAAGACATGAAGAATACAACCCTTTAGGTAAAATTTTATTTTTTTGTTCTTTTTTGTTTCTTTGATTATTTATTTGATAAAATAATTTTGAAAAAATCTTTTTACTAAAATGTTCCTTTTTTTGATGAAATGTTTATAAATGAAGAAGATTTGATCAGTCCCACAAGGTAATACCCTATGGGACCTTTTAGACCAATATAAAAAAGATATCAAATTAGCTTTTACATGAATTAAACTTTCTTCTTAGTAATTCTATTAAAAGATTATTTATTGGAAATTTATAAAATAATCGATAATGATAAATTTATCGCTGAAAAATAAATTTTTAGAAAAAATTATTTTAGATTTAAATAACTGTATAAAAAATTCATTTCATACTATCCTAATTCTTTTATTAAATTTTTATATTCTTCATTTGCCTTTTTTATTTCTTTGTTCTCTTTCGTAGCTAATTCTAGCTCTGCTTCATTTTGTTGACTTATAAATTGCATCCATTGGTCAAGCCCAGTTTTATTTCCTCTTTGTTCTTCTATAAATTTTGGAATTTGCAAAATGTGCATTACAAGTTTGTCCGTTATTAATTCATTATCACTAGTTCTTCTTAGTCTAGCTATTTCATGATAAAATCCCTCTTCAAAAATTTTTTCTTCCACTATATTTATCGAAACTATCCTTTGCGGTATGTTATATTTCATACATTTTGTTAAATACTTTTCAGACAAATAATACATACTTTTATTCACATAATCTTTATAGTTATTTATATGTATTTTTATACTTACCCTAATACCATTTGAAGTTGCTATTGCCTCTATATCTGCTAATTCATATTTTTCAAAATGTTCTAGTATACTTTCTTCCTGTAATTCTATTTTTTCCATTTGTGCATCTAATATTGAACTCACAAAGTCTTTTAATATACTTTCGTTTCCCTTTTTGCCAAATATTTTTTGAAATATCTCACTATTGTTTACTTTTAAATTTTCATCTTTCATTTATTACTTCCTTTCCATTTTCTTAAAAGGTTTAACACCTTTTTGCAAAATTTTTCTATTTTTTTAATTACAATTTATATGATTTTTTCACTAATAAAAATTATAAAAGATTACTTATGATGATAAATTTATCATTGAAAAACAAATTTTTAGATAAAATTATTTTAGATTTAAATATTAACATAAATATTATACAATCAGAAAGTTCATTTGTCAATAAAAAAATTTTTCATTTTTTTGAAAAAAAAGATTGATGATACGTACCACACGTAATATAATATAGTTGTTAAGAGGTAAACTATGAAAGCTATTTATCCAGTATTATTTTATGAAGAAAAAGAAGGTGGATATTCTGTATTTGTTCCAGATTTACAAAATAATTCTACCTGTGGAAGCACATTAGAAGAAGCTATGACAATGGCTGAAGATTTAATTGCAGGAATTGTATTGGATGAAATGGAAGAAGGCAATAAAATACCACCATCTACTAAGATTGAAAATATAACATTTGAAGATTTAGAAAATAATCTAAATATAGAAAATTGGAATTATATTTCTAAATTTAAAACATATATAGCAGTAGATGTAAACTCTTTCGCTGAAAAATGAGGCAAAGAATTAATAAAGAAAACTGTAAATATTCCTAAATGGATAAACACTAAAGCAGAAGCTTTAAAATCAATTTCTCAAAAACTTTAGAAGAAGCTTTATTACAAAAAATCTTTAAATAAGATTTCTAATATTTGAACTCATATACGGACACTTTTTTGATATTGTATAATATGGTGTGTGAAAATAAAAAACACATCATATTATTTTTTTATAAAAGGAGGAAAAAAGATGCAAGAAACAGATATAGATATAGTAAAACTATTAATAG
>CANQTZ010000115.1 GCA_947626865.1 uncultured Clostridia bacterium | reverse complement strand
TAATAAATCTTTTATTAATAAGTCAATAGGAATATGCCTATAACTTTCAGGTGTTTTCAATGGACCATCTTCGTTTTTCCAACCTATTCTTTTCATAGTTACTTCATCAAATATTGGAACGCTTTTATATGCATTTTGAATAAAAATGTCGTCATCTTGAAAATTCAAATCCTTCCACCTAAGACCACAAGTTTCCTCTGGTCTAGTTCCATGTAATAGCATAAATAGAAAAGCAAGTGCAGCATCTGTTTTTTTATGATACTTTGCTTTAAATCCTGATTCTTTTATCATACAGTTAATCCATAAGGCTCTTTCTTCTTCCTGTATAAATTCATAGTCATTTTTACTTTTTTTGCTTTTACTTTTCTTTTTAAGTTTTTTATTTGCAAGAGGATTTATTGTAATATAAGACTTATTTACAGCAAAATCAAAAGCTAACTTCAATGAAATTAAAAGAACCCTTTGAGTATCCTTACAAGTTGTTAATTTTAATATTTCATCCATATTATTTTCAGAAAAATTATATATGTTATTACATTCTGGATGTTTTTCAAAATAAGGAAATACGATACTCCATAAATTTCTATTATAGCTTTCTAATGTAGTTGGACTAAAATATTCATCATCATCGTAAGGTTTTTTAGTTCTTTCATTCAAAGATTGTAACCACTCTACAATAACATCTTTGAATGTAATTTCAACAGAAGTATTATCAGCAATAATAGTTTCTACTGCTTCTTTTTTATTTTCAACTGATATAGTATTATTATTTAACGTTGAAGATATTTCTTGCAGTTTATTTAAAGTAGTTGGTGTTGTAAAATTCTCAAGTAGTTTAGTAAAAGATGTAATTATAGTATCTAGACAATTAGTATATTTACTATACAATTCTGTAGTTTCATAAATTACACTTTCAACGCAAAACATTAATTTACCATCATTTTGCATATATACTTTACTAAATTTTTTATCTGTTCCTTCTAATGAATTTTCAATTTTAGGTATTAAATTTTGGATTGCCATTTCAAAAGATTGTTTACTAGAAGCCTCTGGTCTAGCATTTTTTATATTATATATCTTTGACATAGATGATGATCTTGCTCTATAAATTCCCCCTTTCATACTTAATTTAATCTCGAAAGACATACAATTTAGATTGATTTTTAACATCTTCGGTTGAATACTTAATTTTTCCATTATCTCCTCCAATGCTATTAGAGAAAATTATTAGAATATATAAGTTATTTTGCATATTCTATAATAATTTTCTCAAAAAGACAATGATGAACAGATTAATAATTATAATTTCCGTAAACACCAGAATTCTCATCAAACCATTTTTGTAATTTAGTTTTATTTATTATTATTTTTCTTTTGAATCGAATAGCTGGAAAACCTGGAACAGTTACTAACTTCAACATAAGATTTCTGCCAATCCCTAATATTTCACATGCTTCGTCAACTGATAAACCAATTTTTTCACTATTATTCACTAGTATCACTTCCATTTCTTATAGCTTTTAATTTTTGTGTTGCTTTAATTTGAGCATAAACAACTGCTTCCTTTTTATTCATCGCTTACACCCCCTATATAACTTTCAAATAATTCAATAATATTGCTCCATTTTAGTAAGGGATTGTTTGCTAATTGTATTTCACATTTTTCTATGTATCTATAACTATCTTTTGCTCTTATTGATATCTGTAGTCTTTTCTTATCATCTGCTGTATATTCAATTTCTGCGTATACTTTACTTTGTTTTTCGTTTAACATATCAGCTAATTTGAATACTTTTAATAAATGTTCTTCCATATTGTTCTCACCTCTCCTTTATATATTTTGGTATGGCATAAGATTTCACAAGTTTATTGTCAAATTCATATCGCCTTTTTGAAGGGTTATATTTATAGGCACTAGCATTCCATTTTCTAAAGTTTTCATTTGTTAAATGTCCTGACTTTGATAATTCTTTAGATGCTTGTCTGTGCTGTTTTTGCAAAATCATATAATTATCTTCTATTCGTTTTTTTTCTCTTTTAGCTTTAATAAAGTTATTTTGAGAAATTTTTCGCTTTGCTTTTGATAAAGCTTTCCTATATTCTTTTTCTTTTAGATACCTAGTATCTTGTTTTATTATCTTTGTTATATACGCTGATGAAACACTTAGTTGTTGTGCTATTTCATTTACTTTTAAATGTTCAATATAAAACAAATTTATAATATTTTCTTTTGATATTTTCATATTTTCCACCTTTGGTTAATTTTTTGTCGACACTTTCTAGAAATGACAAGTCTATTAGAAATTTTATTTAATTTCTAATTCTTTCATGTTTTTTCTAAAATTTTCTTGTCTTTGTTTTTTCATTTTTGAATCTCCTTTCATAAAATTAAGTAAAGACAGATAAGAGCATGTCCCATCTGTCTTTTTTTCTAATATAGTGCTTCCTTTAAAATTTGCCCTTCACTATATAAAGATACAAAAATCTTGATAAATCCGACCGCATTTTTAAAATTTATAATTTTTTATTCCTTTGATAAGTTTTTCAATTATGTATTGGTAGCAATCTTCATCTCCAAATGAGTATTTTTTAATTAAAGCTCTCTTATTATCAATTATTTTTATAAGCGAAATTTCATCTCCTAATTGTGCTTTTTTTCCTAATTCATAAATACTTTCTTTCATAATCTATTTATCTCCTTTCAAATATTTTTGCATTTTTCTTATTGCACGCCTTTTTATTCTAGTAACAGAATCAGAACAAATTTTTAGAATTTTACTAGCTTCATTACTTGTTAATTCCTTTCCAAAAAGCAAAAAAATCACTGTCATTTCAATATCTGACAGTGATTTCAAGGCACAGTACAACATAGGATTTTCCAATTGCTCTTTAAAATTGTCTATGCTCATATTATTATTATTATAGACATCTTCTTCATATTTTAAATATTCCTTCAGGTATTCAGAGTAGTCCTCATCATCTATAATCTTAAGTTCATTAAAACCTTTTGTAGTCTCGTATTTATAGTATCTTTTAGATGATAATATAATAGTTTTAGTAAGAAAACTATCAAACTTTTTTTCATTTACACTTTTTTGTTCTTCTAACATAAGTGTTCCTCCCAAATTTCAAATTTGGGCTAACATTCCTGTTATAAGGAACACCAAAAAACAAAAACCTCCTTTCGAAAAATTGATTTTTATTTAATTATTCATATGTAAAAAAGGGCATAACGTCCTGTATAAGTATTTTAAATACATTCATAAGTATGTTAATAGATCTTTTGCAATATGTTCTACTTAAAACAGGTACATTAGCCCTATTAAAATTATATAAAAAATAGATATGAAATTTATGGGATTTTAGTGATAATTTTTTGG
>CANQTZ010000114.1 GCA_947626865.1 uncultured Clostridia bacterium | reverse complement strand
TGAGCTATCCGCGACTCGAACGCGGGACAACTTGATTAAAAGTCAAGTGCTCTACCACCTGAGCTAATAGCCCATATAATGTAAAACTCACAATGCCTTTATATCTTACAATATTTTTTAAGAATTGTCAAGTCCTTTGTTGAATTTTTTTGTTTTTTTTGTATTTGGGCTATTTTTTCTTTAAGCATTTAATTTTTCTACTACTTCTTCAACATCAATTCCATGTACTCCACATGCTTCTTCTAGTGTTTCCATTTGAGATGCTGGACATCCTAAACAATGCATTCCTGCTTCTAATAAAATATCTGCTTTTTCTGGTGCATTTTCTAGGATCTCTCCTATTCTTGTGTCTTTGTTTATTTCCATAATTTCACCTCCTAAAAAAATTATCCATGAATAATTTTATCATAAATTTTTAAAAAAGTATAGACAAAATGGAAAAAATGTTGTATTATGTTAAAAACTAGAAAGGCGGTGACATTATTTCACATTTAATCAATTTATTTTTTATTACTTTTATTATTTATCTTTTTATTACTTTATATTCAATTTATACTTTTTTTGATATTATTTTTTTCCATAATAAACAAGGTTCAAAATTAAAAATCAAGAAAAAGTCATTTTAAAGGAGGTTTTTATCATTTCTAGATTCATCAAAGAACTGTTTTTTTCAATTTGCTTCTTGGTAATTACAAGCATTATAACATATCATGTTTTTTTGCCTATTTTTACTGCAAAAGAAGTTATTATTACTTATGGTATTCATCCATTTGATATATGCTCTAAGAATCCAGATTTATGGAATTTTATTAAGCTTTTATATCCGATTTGTTTTTGTTTTTCAAGTTTAGTGGTTAGTCACTTTATTTACGTAAGATTTTTAGGTAAACTTTTTTCTTCAAAATTTAATGCTAATAAACAGTGTCTTCCTTTGTCTTACGAAAGTAATAAAAAAGAATTAAAACTATTAATTGGAAAAACTCAAAATAATCAAAATGTATATCTTCCAGAATCTGGTCTTTATCAAAATTTTCTAATTACAGGAACTATTGGTTCTGGTAAAACTTCTAGTGCTATGTATCCATTTACTAAACAATTATTGGAGTTTAATTATAAACATCCAGATAAAAAAATAGGTATGCTTATTTTAGATGTTAAAGGTAATTATTATCATCAAGTTTCAAAATATGTTAAACAATATCATTTAGAAAAAGATTATATTGTAATTGCCTTGAATTCTAATGTTTATTATAATCCTCTGCATAAGCCCAATCTTAAACCACAGGTATTAGCTAATCGTCTAAAAACTATTCTTTTATTATTTTCTGAAAATAATACTGAATCGTATTGGATTGATAAAGCGGAAGAAATTCTGACTGAATGTATTAAGCTATGTAGACTTTATAATAATGGTTATGTCACTTTCTTGGAAATTCATAAATTGATTACTCAGCCTAATTATTATAAAGAAAAAATTGAAACTTTGCGTAATTTGTTTATTGCTTCAAAATTTTCAAATTCTCAAATTTATGAATTGAATGCTAGTTTGAATTTTTTTCAAAAGGAGTTCGAAAATTTAGATGCTAGAACAAAGGGGATTTTGATTTCTGAAATAACTCGTATTACTAATCCTTTTGTTTCCGATTTTGATGTTATGTCTATTTTTTGTGCTCCTTTGGAAAAACTTTCTTTTACTGGTTTTAGTGAAGTTATAAAAAAGGGTAAGATTGTTGTTCTGAATATGAATATTTCTGAGTATAACTTGCTTTCTAAAATGGTTGCTGCTTATTTAAAGTTGGATTTTCAAACTGAAATTATGTCTAATTTATCTCATTTTTCGACAAAAACTAGCTGTTTTATTTGTGATGAATATGATAAATATGCAACTAAATCTGATAGTGAATTTTTTTCATTAAGTAGAGAGGCTAAGTGTATTAATATTGTTAGTACGCAAAGTTATTCTTCTTTAAAAACTACTTTAAAAGATGAATCTCAGGTAAAAGTAATTATTCAAAATTTAATTAATAAAATTTGGTTTCGTACAGATGATACCTTTACTATTGAAGAGGCACAAAAGCAAATTGGTAAAGAAGAAAAAATAAGGACTTCTAAAAGTATATCTGAAAGTGCTAAAAAAACTCGCTTTAGCTATATTACAAATTCTTTAAATTCTGAAGATTCTAATATTTCTGAAACCTTTAGTACTTATTCACAAAATGATTATATTGTTGAATCGAATTTTTTTACGCAAAATTTAGAGACTTTTAATGCTCTTGCTTTTCTTTCTGATGGAAATAGGATTTTTCCACCTCAAAAATTGACTATGTTGCCTTATTTTAAAAAGTATTAGTTTAAGTGGTTTATAGGTTCCATTTAAAAATCTAAATTTTTTTTAAAGGATGATGTAAATGAACAAAAAAATTTTTTATACTTTTTTTACTATTTTTTTATTTTTATTATTTATACATGTTTTAACTTCTTTTTCTTTTGCTTGGGGTGATCCTGCAATTGTTGGCAAAATTACTTCAGCTTTTGAAAGTATTAAGAGTTGGTTAATTAAAATAGCAACTCCAGCTGCTGCTGTTGCTGTTGGTTCTGGAGTTTTTATGCGAAAATTTAGTTTTGGTGATGAAGAAAAGATTAGGACTGGTAAAAAATTAATTAAGGGGTCTTTATTTTCTTATGCTTTTATTTTAGCAATTGATTTAGTTTTATCTGCTATTCAGTCGCTTGTTGGTTAGGAGGTTATTTTGGAAAATACTACAGATGTTTCTCAAACTATTATTGATACTATTAATACTATTTTTGAAAATTTGTTTAGCTCTATTGATAATAATCTTTATTCTGTTTTAGATACTATTACTTTTATAAATTCTGATATTTTGCATGATTCTAATTTTGAGAATTTATTTGGTACATCTACTTCTAATGGGATTCTTTTGATTGCAAATTCTTTTTTGCTTGCATTTATTTTGTATTATTCTGCTAGATATTTGATGGCTCATTTTACTTATACTCAATCTGAAACACCTTATAGTTTTATTATGAAACTTATTTTGTTTGGAATTGCTATGAATTTTTCGTTTTTTATTATGGAATTTATTTTGGATTTGGTATCTAATGTTTCTTTGGCGATTCGAAGCTTGGGAAAGGATTTGTTTCATAAAGATATTTGTTTTTCGGAATTGATTACTATTATTAATACTCAAATGGCTATAGATACAAATTCTTTGAATATCTTTTCTTTGGATGGATTGATAAAGGGAACTCTTACTCTTTCTTTGTTAAATTTGGTTTTTTCTTATTCTTTGCGTTATATTTTGATGAAGGTTTTTGTTTTGCTTGCTCCTTTTGCTTTTCTTTCGCTTTCATTGAATTCTACAAGTTGGTTCTTCAAAGCGTGGTTTCGTAATTTGTTTTCTTTGTTGTTTATTCAAATTATAGTTTCTCTTGTTTTGCTTATTTTATTTTCTATGGACTTTTCGTCTCAAAATTTATTTTCAAAGTTTGTTTATGTTGGAGGAATTTATGCTTTGATTAAAACAAATTCTTTGGTGCGCGATTTTTTGGGTGGAGTTTCCACAGAAGTTTCACAATCTGTGAAAAACTTATTTAGTTATAAGTCATAATTTTATATGCTGATAGCTTTTGTTTTTTATATGCTTTTAGAACATTATAAGAAAGGATTGATTTTTTTATGAAATTTATTTTTCCACAGAATTATAATTTTAAAAATAAGCTTTTTGGTATGATTGATTATTCTACTGCTTTTGTTAATGTTGTTTGGTATGCCATTGTGTTTATTGTTTTACATAGTTTGATTTCTGATTGGACAGTTAAAATTTTTGTTTTTATTGTGCTATGTTTTCCTTTATTGCTTTTTAGTTTTGCTGGTTTTCATGGCGAAAATATTGTTTATGTTTTTTATTATTTGTTTCGATATGTTAGAAAACAAAAATTGTTTTTTTATAAGTAATAAATAATTGTTGCAATTTACAGCCAGATTTATATTTATATGGTCGAAATATTAATATATTATTTATTTGTAACAATTCGGGGGGACCAACAAATTACAGACTTTTTATAAAGTGGGTAAAATAATTGTATTTTTTCATAACTTTGTGTGTCGCAACTTCCATAATTAAAAATACTAGTATGTAAGTTGCTCCAAT
>CANQTZ010000113.1 GCA_947626865.1 uncultured Clostridia bacterium | reverse complement strand
TATTTTTTTATTTTATTTATTTATTTTTTTATTTTATTTATTTATTTTTTTATTTTATTTATTTATTTCTTTATTTTATTTATTTATTTTTTTATTTTATTTATTTATTTTTTTATTTTATTTATTTATTTTTTTATTTTATTTATTTATTTCTTTATTTTGCTTAATTATTTTGTTTAATTACTTTTTTCTATTTTTTATTGTTTTTTACTTTTTTTCTTTTTTCTCCTTTCTTTTTACTTCTTTATTTTTTGTTTCTCTTTTTTATTTATCTTTTTCTTCCTTTCTTCTGTTCGATATTTTTTCTTGTTTCTTTTTTTCTCTTTTTGTATTTTCATTTTTCCTATATATCCTTTTTATTATTTTCTCTTCCATTTTTTTGTTTTTTACTTTTTTTATCCCTTTTTTATTTCCTAGTTTATACTTTTCTTTGGTTTTTTATCTCTTCTTTTGACTTTTTTCCTTGCTTTCCTGTTTCACTTTTCAACACTATATGTAAACTCTTTTCTTTCTATTTTTTTCTCTTTTCTAATAATCCTCTATTCATCTCCTTTCTCTTTATGCCTAGCTTTCTAGCCTTTCTTTTTTCTTATTTTTCTTACTTTTTTCTTTCCATTTTCTTCTTCTCATCTTTCTCTTTTGTTAACTCATTTTTCTCCTCTTCTTCTTTTTTCATTTTTCCTTTTTTCTTTAGCTTGGAGACTTCTTTTTTATCTTTTATATTTTTCTTATTTTTAATGTTATTTTTATCAGCAAATTTTTTTATTTGCTTATTTTTCATTTTCTTTCGTCTTCATTTTTATCACTCTTCTATTTTTTTATTCTTTTGGTTTTTTATTTCTTCCTTTTTTCATTTACATTTTTTACCTTTTATGTTTTTCCTTTTCTTCTGGCTTTTATTTTTTTCTACCTTTTTATTCATTTATGGTTTTTTGTTATTTATTTAATTTTATTTTTCATTTATTTTCTATTTTTTTATTATTTATTTATTTTTATTAATTATTTTTTTATTTTATTTATTTATTTCTTTATTTTATTTATTTTTTACCTTTTTTATTGTTTGTTATTTTTTTCTCCTCTCTTTCCACTTCTTTATTTTTTGTTTCTCTTTTTTATTTATTTATCTTTCTGCTTCTTTCCTTTGTTCAATATTTTTTCTTGATTCTTTTTCTCTTCTTTCATTGTTTTCTATTTTTACTCTTTTTCTTCATATACTTTTTATTTTTTTCTTATATTTTTTGTTCTTTTGCTTTTTGGCTTTTTTGTTTCTTTGCTTCTACTTTCCTTTTGGTTTTCATCTTTTCTTTTTTCCTTTTTTATTTCCTAGCTACTGTTTTTATTTTGTCTTTTTTCTTCTTTTTCTTTATACTCCTTCCTCTCTTTTCGTCACTATATGTAAACTCTTTTCTTCCTATTTTTTCTTTTTCTCTAAAAATCCTCTATTTATCTCCTTTCTTTTTTGCCTAGCTTTTCAGCTCTCTTTCTTTTCTTTTTTTCCTTGTTTTTTCTATATATTTTTCACTTTTCAATTTCTTCTCTTGTTAACTCATTTTTCTCCTCTTCTTCTTTTTTCATTTTTCCTTTTTTCTTTAGCTTGGAGGCTTCTTTTTTATCTTTTATATTTTTCTTCTTTTTAATGTTATTTCATCAGCAAATTTTTTTTATTTGTTTATTTTCCATTTTCATTTGTTTCCATTTTTATTACTCTTCTATTTTTTTATTCTTTTGGTTTTTTATTTTTTCCTTTTTTTATTTACATTTTTTACCTTTTGTATTTTTCCTTTTCTTCTTTCTTTTATTTATTTCTACCTTTTTATTCATTTATGGTTTTTTGTTATTTATTTAATTTTATTTTTCATTTATTTTCTATTTTTTTATTTTATTTATTTTTTATTTTACTTTATTTTATTTATTTTTTATTTTACTTTATTTTATTTATTTTTTTATTTATTTTTTATTTTACTTTATTTTATTTATTTTTTTATTTATTTTTTTATTTTATTTATTTATTTTTTTATTTTATTTATTTTTTACCTTTTTTTATTGTTTGTTATTTTTTTCCTCTCTTTCCATTTCTTTATTTTTTGTTTCTCTTTTTTATTTATTTATCTTTTGGCTTCTTTCCTTTGTTCAATATTTTTTCTTGATTCTTTTTCTCTTCTTTTATTGTTTTCTATTTTTACTCTTTTCCTTTCTTTTTCTTCATATTCTTTTTATTCTTTTTTCTTCCATTTTTTCGTTTTTTATTTTTTTATCCCTTTTTTATTTCCTAGCTTATACTTCTCTTTGGGTTTTTATCTCTTCTTTTGACTTTTTTCCTTGCTTTCTTGCTTCACTTTTCAACACTATATGTAAACTCTTTTCTTTCTATTTTTTCTCTTTTCTAAAAATTCTCTATTTATCTACTTTCTCTTTATGCCTAGCTTTTTAGCTCTCTTTCTTTTCTTTTTTTCCTTGTTTTTTCTATATATTTTTCACTTTTCAATTTCTTCTCTTGTTAACTCATTTTTCTCCTCTTCTTCTTTTTTCATTTTTCCTTTTTTCTTTAGCTTGGAGGCTTCTTTTTTATCTTTTATATTTTTCTTCTTTTTAATGTTATTTCATCAGCAAATTTTTTTATTTGTTTATTTTCCATTTTCATTTGTTTCCATTTTTATTACTCTTCCATTTTTTTATTCTTTTGGTTTCTTATTTTTTCCTTTTCAATTTACATTTTTTACCTTTTGTATTTTTCCTTTTCTTCTTTCTTTTTATTTATATTTTTTATTATTTATTTAATTTTATTTTTCATTTATTTTTTGTTTTCTAATTATTTTTTATTTTATTTAATTATTTTTTTATTATTTTATATTTTTTTATTATTTATTTTTTATATTTTTTATTTAATTATAATTTTTATTTTGATTTATTATTTATTTTTTATTATTTTTTTACTTATTCTTTTTACTCTTTTTTTATTTTTACTTATCGAAATTATCTAACTTTTCTTTTTTTATTTCTCCACTTTTTCAAAAACATATTGACATATTTTTCCATATTGTTTTTTATTTCAAATTTATATTTTCTCAAAATCTTTTCTAATCATTTTCTCATAATCTTATTTAATATTTTCATTTTTTTATTAATTACCAATAGCATTACTTGTATTTTTAATTAATTTTTTCTACCTACAAATTATCGGTTTTCTCATATTTATGTTTACTCATTTTCTTTTATTCTTTTGTTTTTACTTCCCTTTTTACTTTTATTCTTTTCCCTTTAATGCCTAATACCTTAGCTGTCAAAATTATTATAATTTATTTATTTTTTTATTAAAATTCTTTTCATTTTTATATTTGATTTGTAAACCGATGTTTAAAAGTCAATTAGCTTCAATTTTGTATGCTTTTTAAATATAACTCTTTTTAACTAAATTTAAAAATTTTTTCATATCTTTTTCAACTTTTTTATTTTTCATTAAATATTTTGTTGTGAAAAAATGATTAAAAAAAATAGAATAAATTTTGTTTTCTCTGATTTCAAAAATTTTATTTTTTGAATTAATACAATTTGAAACAACTTTTTTACTAATAGAATAACTACTTTTTTTGTTTATCACCACCTGAATTTTTTCTTTCTCAATTTCCATTTCTTTAATATATTTTTCAAATAATTTTTTTATCTCTTTTATTCCCAATAAGTCTGATTCCATAATTAAAAAATTAAAATCACTATTTTTTAATATTTTTTTATTTAATTTATTAAAATTATTTTTAGATAAATCAAAAATAATAAAATTATATTTTTCTTTTATTTTATAAAAAAAATAATTAATATTTTTAATAAATAATTTTTCATTTAATTGACAAAAAAAATATAAATTTTTACTTAATTTTTTAATACCGAAATTAATAAAATTCTTTATTTTATAATTCGCTATTTTTTCCTTTTTTAAAAAATACTTTATTTTTTCTAAATGCTTTGCATGACTAATAATTAATTTTTTTTCATTTGTTTTTTTATTGTTTTTTTCTTTTTTTAATAAAATGCTTAAATCTTGTTTTTCTAAATCGCCATCTATTAGTAGCACTTTTTCATTTTCTTTAGACAAACATTGACTAACAGCTAAAGCTAAGGTACTTTTCCCGCTTTTATAATTTCCTGAGAATGTTATTACTTTTGTAAATTTAGGAATATTTTTTATTTTTGTTTTTTTTATTATTTTTAAAAAATTTTTTATTTTATTTTTTAATTTTATTTCATCTTCTTTTTCTTTATATTCCTCATGTTCTTTTTCTTCAATTATTTTTTTTAATTTAATAATTTCCTCTTCCATATTAATTTCTTTTTTATTAATTATTTTTATTAATTCCTGTAAATTGATTTTATTATTATAATAAATATCTAATATATTATTTTTTATAAGTATTTTTTCTAATTTATCATTTTCTTTTTCTAAAATAAAAATTATTTTTATTGCTTCATTTTTTAATTTTATTTTTTCAATTAAATTTTCTAAACTTATTTCTCCTAGTATTTTTTCACTCATAATTATTAAATCAATAAAATCATTTTCTTCTAATATTTCTAAAATAGCTTCCCTGTATTGAATATCTTTTCCTATAATCTCAAAATTTTTTTCTTTTTTTAATTCTTCATTTAATTGAGGATTATTAATAGCTGTTATTATTTTTTTCATTTTTTAAATTATCTCCTTCAACAATTTCTTTTTCTAAATTAGAACATTCTATCTTTGTTAGTATATGATTGTCTCCTACAAACATCAAACATTCTCCCCTTTTCAATGATTTAATTTCAACCTTTTCTTTTTCTGATAAATTTGTAAATTCTGATAGTATTTTTATATTTTCTTCTTCTAAAGCAAAAAATGTTTTTATGCTAGAATTATTCAATATACTTTTTCCATATATTCCATTTTCTAAACTAAAAATATCAGATATATCTTGGGTAATCGCTACTCCACTTCCACCATATTTTCTAATTGTTTTAAATATTTTATAAATAAAACTTGCTACTTCTTTATTAGAAGTCACTCCTATAAGTCTCCATATTTCGTCTAAATAAATAGCCTTTTTTTCTTCTCTATTTTCTTTAATTTTATCCCAAAAAATATCTGTAAAAAGATACATTCCATATTTTAAATTTTCTTCACCTAAATCATAAATATCTGCTACAATTAAATTATTATTTAATTCAATATTTGTAAAATTATTAAAAAATTTCATCGAGCCTTTTACAAATGGAATTAATTTAATTTGAAATTTCTTTGTTCTTTCATCTTTTCCTAAAATATTATATAAATCTTCTAATATAGGCATATCTTGTGAATTTTTAAATTCTTTTCCTAATATCTTTTCAGGATTTATTTTGTATAAACTATCATCATTAAAAGTAATATTTTTTATTTTATATGTATCTATTAATTTTTCTTCTAATAATGCTTTTTCTTCTTCATTTAATTCTCCAAATATTAAATTAAAAAATCCTATTAATTTTCCTATTTTTGTTGCTAAATAGCCATTTTCCCCTTCTTCAATACTTTCTTTTCTAATATCTAAAATATTTATATAAGTATTAGAATTTGGACCTATTTTTATTTGTGTACCTTTCATTTTCTCACACAGTTTATAATATTCTCTTTCTGGATCAATAATATATTGCTTAATTCCCATTAATTGATATCTCAAAATAAGTAATTTTGTATAAAAAGATTTGCCAGCACCACTTGTTCCAAAAATACAAATATTAGCATTTTTATATTTTCCTGTATTATATCTGTCTATAAAAACAAGTGAATTATTATAAATATTTGTTCCAATAAAAATTCCTTCTTCATCAAAAATAGTAGATGATATAAAAGGATATGTTGCAATAATTCCAGATGTTAATATATTTCTTTTGGTTACTTCCTTTAAAATTTTCGGATTTTCCATAATTGGCATACAAGCCAAAAAACTTTCTTCTTGCCTAAAATTAGCTCTTCTAGTTTGCATTCCTTTACTTTGCGTTATTCCTTCTATTTTATTTAGATAATATTCTAATTCTTTTATATTTTCTGCATATAAATTAATATAAATATATAAAAAATAAATATCTTCATTATTAATTTGAATTTCTTTTCTTATGTATTTTGCATCATTATATGCAAATGCTGCAATATCAATATCTTGTCTATTTTGATTCCCCTCTTTTAGCTCTACACCTACATTTCCTATATGATAAGTTAAATCTTGTATGGTTTTATAACTATCTTGTTTTTCATAAAATATTGATATATTCATATTAATATTAGTTTCAATTAAATTTTTTAATAAAATATCTGTCTGTTCTCTATAATAATTTACTACTAATAATCCAGAATAAAATAAATTATCAATTTCAATATATTTCGGATTTTCTAAATTAATATATGCAGGTGCTATTTTATCTTTATCCGAAAATGCCCCTTCAATAAATTTGTATTTTTTATTATTAATTTTTTTTATATCTTTTTCCTCCTTAATTATTATTTTTTTTATTAATTTCTTTTCTTGTATTTAAAAATGAATTTATTATTTTTAAAATTTCTTCTTTAGTTGTTATTTCATATACTGAATTTCCACATCGAGATAAACATTCTTTTATTTTAAAATATTTTTCTTTTAAATCTTGCTTTATCATTTCAAATGCCTCTACATATTCGGATTCTTTATTTATTTCTTTAGAAATAATAATATAAAAATTTTTAGAAGATGATTTTTTTGTTATATTAATTTGATTAATATATTCAATATAATTTTCTGCAATTTCCTCTAAATATTTATTTTCTTTTTTTTGGATATTTTTTTGAATTTTTAAAATATTTTTTTCTAAATTTTCCTTGCTACTTTGAATTAAAATTTGAATATCAAAATTACATGTTTTTAAAAAAGTTTTATATGAATTTAAAATAGCTTTTTTTTCTAAATCCGATTTTAAATTATAATTAATTGGTATGATTTTTAAAATTTTTAAATATTTATTTTTTGTTTCTATAATGCCATTGTCTAATATATTCTCGATTGGAATCCAGCTTTGCGTGGATTTTTCTTTAATTTTTTTCACCTCCTCTTTTTGTATTTTTTATTTTACATTATTTTACAACTATTGTCAATAAAAATTTTGAATATTTTTAATATTTTTGTTTATAATAAAAATATAAGGTTAATAATAGTTGAGCCAAGAGTATTAATAGATTTTTATTAGTTTATTGATATTCGGGCAAAGATGTATTATAGTGTATTTTTTATATTATAATATGTCGGCGATAAGAGTATATTATTTGTTTGTAAGCTGTATCACTTTTATTTTGTTCTTTATATATGGTTAAATGATAGGTAATATATTCGAGCTAAGATTATTTTTATATCTAGCATCTTTTATTTAAGTGGTTGTTACTAGTCCCTCGGGGATGAATATGGTTACTTGTGGTGTACTAATGGTCGAGCGAATGATTAATATATTTGGTACTGGGCTTATTTATATAGCAATATATATTAGGTTTTACTATTAGATATATTAGTTTTAGCTGAGATTATTATTAGCTTTATGATTAATGGCAGATAAAATAATTATCTGCCATTAAATTTTTATATTTTTAATTAAATATCTAAATTTTTTACATATTTTGCATTTTGTTGTATAAATTCTCTTCTAGGCTCTACTTCATCACCCATTAATAAAGAAAATATTTCATCTGCTTTTATTGCATCATCCATTGTTACTTTTATTAAAATCCTTGTTTCTGGATTCATTGTTGTTTCCCATAATTGTTCTGGGTTCATTTCTCCTAAACCTTTATAACGTTGCAATCCCAACTGTTCACGTGCAATTCCTTTTTGTTCTAGTTCTTCATAAGCTTTGCTTAGGTCTTCATCTGTATAGCAATATATATCTTCCATTCCTTTTTTTGATAGCTTATATAATGGTGGTTGTGCTAAATACACATTTCCATTTTCTATTAATGGTCTCATATAGCGGAAGAAAAATGTTAATAATAAAGTTCTAATATGAGCACCATCAACATCAGCATCAGCCATTATTATTACTTTTCCATATCTAATTTTTGTAACATCAAAATCTGATCCAATACCAGCTCCAACCGCTAATATTACAGGATTTAGTTTGTCATTTCCATAAATTTTATCTGCTCTTGCTTTTTCTACATTTAACATTTTTCCCCAAAGTGGCAATATTGCTTGGAATTTTCTGTCCCTTCCTTGTTTTGCACTTCCTCCTGCAGAATCCCCTTCTACAATATATACCTCACATTCATCTGGATTTTTACTACTACAATCTGCTAATTTTCCTGGTAATGTTGAAGTTTCAAGTGAATTCTTTTTTCTTGCTAATTCTCTTGCTTTTCTAGCAGCTTCTCTTGCTCTTGAAGCACTAATACATTTTTCTAATATTGATTTAGCAATACTTGGATTTTCCTCTAAAAACGTTGACAATGCTTCATTTACCATACTTTGGACAACTCCTGTAACTTCACTATTCCCTAGCTTTGTTTTAGTTTGCCCTTCAAATTGTGGTTCTTTTACTTTTACTGAAACTACTGCTGTAATTCCCTCTCTAATGTCCTCTCCTTGTAGGTTTTGATCTTTTTCTTTTAAAATATTATGACTTCTTGCATAATCATTAAATACTTTTGTAAGCGATCTTTTAAATCCTTCTAAGTGAGTTCCACCTTCTATAGTATTAATGTTATTAACAAAAGTATAAATATTTTCTGAATAACTTGATGTATATTGTATAGCTATTTCTACTGGTACTTCCCCATCTTTTTCAATATAAATAGGACTTTTATGTAATTTTTCTTTATTTTTATTTAAAAATTCAACAAATGAATTTAATCCACCTTCAAAGCAAAATTCTGCTTTTTTTGGAGTTTCTGTATCTTCCACTCTTTCATCTTCAATTGTAATTTTAAGTCCTTTAGTTAAAAAAGCTATTTCTCTAAATCTTTTTTCCAACACTTCATATTCATAATCTAAACTTTCAAAAATCGTTCCATCTGCTAAAAATCTAACCTTTGTTCCAGTACCTTCTGCCTCACCAATTTTTTGTAATTTTTGTATTGTTTTTCCCTTTTCAAACTTCATATTATACAAAAATCCATCTCTTTTTATTGTTACCTCTGTCCAATCTGATAATGCATTAACAACTGAAGCCCCTACTCCATGAAGTCCTCCAGATACTTTGTATCCACTATCTCCACCAAATTTTCCACCAGCATGTAAAACAGTATAAACCGTTTCAGCTGTAGAAATCTTTGTTTTTGGATGTATCTCAACTGGAATCCCTCTTCCATTGTCTTCTACACATATTACGTTTCCTTTTTCTATTTTCACATTGATTTCTGTACAATATCCTGCAAGTGCTTCATCTACTCCATTATCAACAATTTCATAAACTAAATGATGAAGACCTCTAATAGAAGTACTTCCAATATACATACCTGGTCTTTTTCTTACTGCCTCTAGCCCTTCCAAAACCTGAATTTGCTCTGCACCATACTCATGCTCATACTTTTTCATTTTGTTTTCCTCCTTTTGGGATTTAAAACTCCCTCGTATTTTATTCTTTTTCTAATCTTCCTTCTTTAACATTATATATTAAATTTTCTTTATTTTCAATATTAATTTTTTCTGTACATGTTATAATAACTTGTGTATCTTCTATTTTTTCTAAAAAATTATGAATTCTATTTTTATCTAATTCTGACATAAAATCATCTAATAATAAAATTGGCTTTTCCCCTATTTCCTCTTCTACAATTTTTAATTCTGATAATTTTAATGAAAGAATTGCAGTTCTATGTTGACCTTGTGAGCCAAAAACATCTAAAGGTTTGTCATTTATATTTATCATAAAATCATCTCTATGAATTCCCTTTGTTGTATACCCTTTTATAATATCCAATTTTCTTCTTTCTTTTAATAAATTTAAATAAATTTCTTTTGATGTACATTCTGACATATAATTTATTTCAATATTTTCTTTATTAGCAGTAATTTCTTGATGAATTTTTTTTATTTTTTCTTTAATTTTTTCCATAAATTCATTTCTATATTGATAAATAATAAAACCATGTTCTACTAATTTTTCATCCCATATTTCCAATAAATTTTCATCTTTTTTTTCTTCCTTTATTTGTTTCAAATAATTATTTCTTTGCTCTATTGTTTTTAAATATAAATTTAAATGATGCATATAATTAGGTCTTAGCTGGCTAATCATAACATCCAAAAATCTTCTCCTATTTTGAGGCGAACCTTTTAAAATGCTTATATCATCTGGTGTAAAAATAACAGTATTAATTTTTCCCAATAATTCACTTAATTTTTTTAATTTAACACCATTTAAATAAACATTTTTTTTATTAGATAATTCAATTTCTATTTTACCATCTCTATCTATTTTTTTATAATTAATTTCTACCTTTGCCTTTTCTTCATTTAATAAAATCATTTCTTTATCTTTTTTTGCTCTAAAAGACTTTCCAATGCTTCCTAAAAAAATAGCTTCTATAATATTAGTCTTTCCTTGTGCATTTTCACCAAAAAATACATTAATATCCTTGCTAAAAACAATTTCTTCGTTTTTATAATTTCTAAAATTATTAATTTTTATTTTCGTTATCCACATATTATTCTCCATCTGTGTATATTTTTTTATTTTTTATCTTTTTTTTTCTATTTTTTTCTAATTTATTCTTTTTTTTTCTTTTTTTTTCATAATTAAATTATATTACTAAAAAATAAAAACGTCTTATTTTTGATTTTCGTGCGTCGTTTTTTTTAGAGTATAATTTTCTTATTTTAAATTTTGCAATTATCTTTTTTTATCTTTTTTTTTCTATTTTTTTCTAATTTATTCTAATTTTTTCGATTTTTTTTAAATAATATTTCAAATTTTATTTTTTCTTATCCACATTTGTCAAATTTAGCCAAATAGATTTTTCTAGATTTTTTAAAAATCATATAAAATTATTTAGTGCAATTTATATGCTAATTACTCTTTTTTTCTTTTAAAATCTTTTTTTATCTTTTTTTCGCTGCCACTTTCCACAGTTAGATGAAAAATTGTGGAAAACTTTTATAAAATTATAAAGGCAGAATTTTATTCTACCTTTACTCCTCTTTTAATCTAATTGGCAAAATCATATATGTATAATCATTATTCTCAATAGACTTAATTATACATGGTGATATACTTGTACCAAACTCAATCCAAACTTCTTCATCATCAATAGCTTTTAAACTATCCAAAAAATATTTTGGATTAAAACCTGCTTCCAAATTTTTTCCTTCTGTTGAAACATATAATTCTTCTTTTGCATCACCTGTTTGATTAGTACAAGAAATTACTACTTTTCCAATATCCACCTGAACTTTAACAGGATACTTCTTCTCTTTTTCAATACTAGAAGATGAAATTAAACTAATTCTTTCAAAACTATTTTGAATATTATTTTTATTAGCTTTTATCCTTGTTTCCCAATTTGTTGGAATTACATTTTTATAATTTAAAAACTCGCCTTCTAAAATTCTTGTTACAACTTTACAATTATCCATTTCAAATAATGCTTGATTCTTAGCAACTCCAATAGTTATAGGTTCATAAGAATCTGATATAATTTTATTAATTTCATTTAATGTCTTTCCTGGTATAACAGCTTGAAAATTATTACTTTGTTTATTTAAATAAATTGACCTTAAAGCAAGTCTAAACCCATCTACAGAAACTAAAGTTAATTTATTATTTTCAACTTCAAACAAACATCCTGTAAAAATCGGTCTACTTTCTTCTGTACTAACAGCAAATAAAGTTTTTCTTATCATATTTTTTAAAATATTTTGGTCTACTTCAATCGAATTTTCTACTTCTATCTTTGGAAGTTCTGGAAATTCTTCAGGTTTCATAGTAGCTAATTTGTAAAGAGAACCTTCACATTCAATTTCCAATAAATTTTTGTCATTTAAAGTTATATAAATTTCTGTATCTGGTAGTTTTCTAATAATTTCACTAAACATTATTGCATTAACAACTGTACTTCCCTGTTCTTTTACTTCACATTCCATTATATATTCAATGCCTATTTCTAAATCATAAGTAGTTAATTTTATTTCATTATCATTTGTTTGAATTAAAATTCCTTCTAGTATAGGCATTGTTGTTTTAGATGCAACACCTTTTACTACGGAATTGATAGCTTTAAGGATTTTATCCTTGTAACAAACTATTTTCATAGCACTTCCTCCTTTATAATAATATAATATTTTTAGTAGTAGTAGTATTAGGTCCTGTGGAAACTGTGGATAACTATGTTGAAAGTTAGAATCCCTAGCAAAAATGATGTGTATAACTCGGTGGATAATTTTGAAAGTTATCCACATTTTCCATTTCGAATTGTGAAAAACTAAGATATACACAGTTTATCCACAGGTTTTACACAGGTGCCTGTGGATAGTCAATGCATTGCTTCCGTAAGAATACATTGATTGGTCCAAAGACAAACAATAATTTTTCAAACATAAATTTCAAAAAAGTTAAAAATTTATAGATATTTATTGTTGTTGACCATTTATGATAATGTTTTTCACACTATCCACAATTAGCTTAGTATTATTTTTTTCTTTAATTTCTTTTTCAATTTTTTTACATCCATGCATTACAGTTGAATGATCTCTGCCCCCAAAGTCTACTCCTATCTGAGGATAAGACATATTAGCAATATCTCTACACAAGAACATAGCAATTTGTCTTGGGAAAGCAATATCATTTGAGCGTTTATTACTAGATAAATCATCTTTGTCAATACTGAAATATTTTGCAACAGTTTCTTTGATGAAATCACAAGAAATTACTTTTTCACTTTCGTATTTAAACTCATTAATAATTTTTTCAGCCAGTTCAATAGTAATTGGACTATGTGTTAAAGAAGCTCTTGCAACAATTTTATTAAAAACGCCCTCTAATTCTCTAATATTTGAATCAATTTTATTAGCAATATTTGATAAAATATAATCATCAATAACAATATTTTCATCTTGAGCCTTTTTTCGAAGTATTGCAAAACGTGTTTCATAATCTGGACAAGAAATATCAGCAAGAAGTCCCCACTCAAATCTTGATTTTAGCCTATCTTCAAGGAATGGAATATCCCTTGGAGGCTTATCACTAGAAATTATAATTTGTTTTCTTTCTTCATACAAAGAGTTAAAAGTATGAAAAAATTCTTCTTGAATCCTCTCTTTTCCAGCAATAAATTGAATATCATCAATAAGCAAAACATCAATAGTTCTATAACGAGTTCTGAAAATTTCGTTTTTATTGTCTTTTATTGCATTAATTAGTTGATTGGTAAATTTTTCAGATGTTACATATAGCACATTGCAATAATTGTTATTTTCAAAAATTCGATTTCCAATAGCATGCATTAAATGAGTTTTTCCTAAACCAACTCCCCCATATATAAACAAAGGATTATAAGATTTTGCAGGTTCATTACCAACTGCTAATGCTGCTGCATGTGCAAAGCGGTTATTATTGCCTACAACGAAAGTGTCGAATGTGTATTTGGGGTTTAGCGTATTTTTGTTGGCTAAAATTTCTTCTGAAGGAGCTTCTGAATTGTTTGAACTTATAACGTCTGCATCATTTTCTTTTAGTTCTTTTGATAAATCAATTACTGAAAAAGTCCAATCTCTATTAGTTATAAAACGTAAAGTATTGAAAATTAATGGTCTGTACTTGTTTTCAATAAAATCTTTTTGAAATTCTGATGTTGCGGTAAAAACAATATGATTGCCTTCAATACTTCTGATGTCTAAAGGGGCTATCCAAGTATCATAAGAGATTTTAGTGACTTCAGGTTTTAGTTCATTTCTTATATTTTCGATTAATTCATTTTTGTCAATAGCCATTCAAACCATCCTTTCATTTTTTTTTAAAGTTATCCACAAAGTTATCCACAGCTGTTGATAAGTTTGTCATTATTTTGTAACAAAACAAGACTTTTTGACGAACATAAATTCTGAGAAAAACAGGAAAAAATTCGCGGAATTTGTACGTCCCTATCATAACAGACTTTCATACAAGAAGTCAATAAAAATTGTGGAAAAAAATTTTTTTCTGTGGATAAATCTTAAAAAAACTGTGGAAAACTCTATAAATTTTATTAAAAACTAAAGAAAAAAAGTTACATAAACCGACAAAAGTGAACATTTTTTAACATAGATATAATGACGGATTGAAACACGAATTTGGTTACTGGATAATGGTTTCAAAGCGAGTGTACCCTTGCAGTATAAGAATTTGAATGGAATGTCGAATGCGCATGGAGAAATTTTAGAAATTCTATGCAATTTTATGGAAATAGTTCACTATCGTGAAAGGGTGCCATAAAATAAATTAGAATTTCTTAAATTTCGTAACAAGCCGAGACATGTAATGAAAATCTTATACTGCAAGGGTACACTCGCTTTGAAACCATTATCCAGTAACCGAATTTGAAGAAAAATTAAAAAAGCACTTGACTTTTGAATAACAAATGAGGTATAATCAATCTACTTGTAAATTAAAAACCATAAAAGTCATTAGGAGGTGCAAGAAATGAAAAGAACATTTCAACCAAAAAACAGACAAGAGAAAA
Source organism: uncultured Clostridia bacterium (assembly GCA_947626865.1). Lineage (GTDB taxonomy): Bacteria > Bacillota > Clostridia > TANB77 > CAG-508 > CAG-269. The sequence goes on along the minus strand of CANQTZ010000113.1, from coordinate 9,250 downwards.
AAGAACATGGATTCATGAAAAGAATGGAAACAAAATCTGGAAGAAAAATATTAAAAGCAAGAAGACAAAAAGGAAGAAAAAAATTAACAGCCTAAAAAAGCGTTAAAACCATGCAATTGAATAAAAAGAAAAGAAAATGAATCATGAAAAAAACCAAAATGATGAAAAAAAATTATGAATTTAAATATGTTTTATCAAAAGGGCAATATTATTCTGGAAAATATATGGAAGCGTTTATAAAAAAGGGAAGAGAGCAACAAAATAATTTTTTAGGAATTGCAATAGGCGTAAAAATAGCAAAAGCCGTAAAAAGAAATCATATAAAAAGGCTAATTCGTGAAAATTATAATCGTTTTGAACAGGATATAAAAACAGGGTTTCATATTGTATTTTTGTGGAAAAAGAAAGTTGCAATAGAAAATGCAACTTTTGAAAGTGTCCAAAAAGATATGAAAATTATTTTTGATAAAGCAAATTTGTTAAAGGAAAAAGTATGAAAAAGATACTTATATGGCTCATTAATGGATATCAAAAACATATATCATTGTGGTTTCAAAGCAAAAATATCCATTGTAAATTCTACCCAACATGTTCTGAATACACAAAACAAGCGATCCAAAAATATGGTGTAGTAAAGGGGCTTTTATTAGGAGTTAAGCGAATTTTACGATGTAATCCTTTTTCAAAAGGTGGATATGATCCCTTAAAATAGAGCTAGGAGGAATGCACTAATGTTTAATTTATTAGCGAGCTTATTTGGCTATTTACTAGCTTTTTTATATCATATTGTTAATAATTACGGACTTGCAATAATAATATTTACAATTGTTATAAAGCTGTTATTATTACCATTATCGATAAAACAACAGAAAACAATGAAAAAAAGTGCCAAATTACAAGAAAAAATGAAGGTAATTCAATTCAAATACAAAAATGATGCAGAAAAAATGAATCAAGAAATAATGAACCTTTACAAAACAGAAAAAATGAATCCATTTGGAGGCTGTTTAACAGCTATTATACAGCTATTATTATTACTTTCCATTTTTTATTTAGTTAGAAGCCCTATTACATACATGGAAAAACTTCCAGAAGAAAGTATTAATAATTACATAACACAGCTAAAGGAAGAAGGAAAAGCAGTTAGCGACATTTATCCAGAAATTGATATCATAAGAGAACGTGACTGGCTAAGAGAGAAAAATCCAGATGATGAAAATATAAATAAAATAAATATGCAAATGAACTTTTTAGGAATAGACCTAAGTAAAGTGCCACAACAAAATATGTCAGATGCTAGTGTTTATATTATACCAGCTTTATATATTCTATCATCATTTGTATCAATACGATTAACCACAAAAATGCAACAAAAACAAATGGGGCAGAAAAATAAAGCATTAATAGATGGTACAACTGGGGAAGAAATTGCCAAAGAAGAAAGTAACGACGAAATGGAAGCAGTTATGCAGACAAACAAAATGATGTCATGGATGATGCCAATTATGTCTATATCCATAGCATTTGTAGCACCATTGGGACTAGCTTTGTATTGGTTAGTTAGTAATATACTTATGATTGTAGAAAGACTTATTTTAGAAGCCGTTATAAAAACTGATACGGAAGGGGAATAATTTATGGAAACAACAATTATTTCAGAAGGTAGAACTACAAACGAAGCTATTGAAAATGGACTAAAAAAACTTAATGTTTCAAGAGAAAAAGTAGACATAAGAGTATTACAAAATGAAGAAAAAAGAAGTTTTTTTAGTATTTTAGCACCAAGAGTAGTAAAAGTAGAAATGAAATTAAAGGAAAATGTACAATCAAGTAAAAGCACACAAACAGTAAAGCGTGAAAATATAAATACAAAAAATAAAAAAGAAATAATATTAAATCAAGAAGAACAAGAAAAGGCACAAGAAAATATAGAAAAATTCTTACAAGAATGGGTAAAAACATTACCAGAACAAGCAACTTACAGTATAGAAAAAACAGAGCAAGCAATAAAAGTTAATTTATCGAATCCAAATTTAGGATATTTAATTGGATATAGGGGAGAAACTTTATATGCATTGCAAAATATATTATCTGCAATTGCTGGAAAAGGTATTGAGAATAGAGTAAGAGTTATTTTAGACATAGAAGGATATAAACAAAAAAGAGAAAAAACATTGGAAGAATTAGCAGAAAAAGTTGCAAAAACAGTTATTAGAACTAGAAAACCTGTTAAATTAGAACCAATGCAGGCTTATGAAAGAAAGATAATTCATAGTAAATTACAACAAAATTCTAAGGTTGAAACTACAAGCATAGGAGAGGAGCCATATAGAAGGATTGTTGTATCATTAAAAAAATATTAAATATAAAATCGGGGGTCAAAGGTCGGATTTTACAAGAGATATTTGTAAATTTGCTTTGCACCTCTTTTTTATATAGCAAAAATTTTTAGAGCAAAAAAGGAGGGAAAAATTATGGATACTATCGCGTCAATATCTACGGCTCCTCGGAATTGGGGGCATAGGGATTATACGAATGAGTGGTAAAAATTGTTTTGAAATATTAGAAAAAATTTTCAAAGCAAAAAATTATCAAGAAATAAATGAAATAAAAGGATATACTATCAAATATGGAAAAATTGTAGATGGAGAAGAAATTATAGACGAAGTTTTGGTATCTTACTTCAAAGAACCTAAAAGTTATACAACGGAAAATATGTGCGAAATCAACTCACATGGGGGAAATATCATAGTAAAAAAAATATTAGAATTATGCTTAAAAAATGGTGCAGAATTAGCAGAGCCAGGAGAATTTACTAAAAGAGCATTTTTAAATGGGAGAATAGACTTATTACAGGCAGAATCTGTAATAGATATTATTCATGCAAAATCGCAAAGAGAAACAAAAACAGGAATAAAACAGCTAGAAGGAGTATTATCAAGGCAAATTGCGAGCATTAAACAAGAAGTATTAGACATTATGATTAATTTAGAAGTTTCAATTGATTATCCAGAATATGATGTAGAAACCCTTACAAATCAGCAAATAAAGGAAAAATTAGTAAAAGTAGAACAAGAATTAAAAATACTAGAAAAAAGTTTTGATAGTGGAAAAGTAATCAAAGAAGGCATAAAAACAGCAATTATAGGGCGACCAAATGCAGGAAAATCATCACTTTTAAATGCTATTTTGAAAGAAGAAAGAGCAATAGTAACAGCTCAAGAAGGGACAACAAGAGATACCATAGAAGAATTTGTTACAATAGATGGAATTCCATTGAAATTGATTGATACAGCAGGAATACGCAAAGCAAATGACGAAGTAGAAAGGATAGGAATTGCAAAATCTAAAGAAACTGCTAAAGAGGCTGATTTAATAATTGCCATTTTTGATGCAAGTAGGGAGCTGAGCCAAGAAGATGTAGAAATATTAGAATTTATAAAAGGGAAAAAGGCAATTATTTTGCTAAATAAAATTGATTTAGAATGTAAAATAAGCGAAAATGATGAGAGATTAAAAGAAATAACTAATCATATTATAAAAATATCAGCCTTAAATGGAAAAGGAATAGAAAAATTAAATCAAGAAATTAGCAATTTATTTCATTTAAACGAAATAAATGTGGATAATGATATTATAATTACAAATATTAGACAAAAAAATTTAATAACAAAAGCAATAGAGAATTTAAAAAAGGCACAAGAAACAATTGAAAATAAAATGCCATTAGATATAATTGCAATTTTTATAAAAGAAATATTGGAAGATTTTGGAAAGATAACAGGAGAAGTTGCAAGTGAAGAAATCATAAATGAAATTTTTGCAAAGTTTTGTCTAGGAAAATAGAAGATAAAATTAAGCCTGAAAATCAAAAATAAGATGATTTTATATAAAAACAGTATAATTTTATTGGTAAAGATAAAAAATAGCAGAAAATCCATTTTGAAATGAAATAGAACATATTTGGAATTTGATATTGAAAAACAAAAATAGTCATAAATAACATATTATATTAATAAAGAAGGTTTAACAAATTTTTTATAGAAACAAACAGACTTAAAACATAAAACAAGGAATTGGAAAACAAAATTTTATCTTGGAGTAAATTATAAAAACAAAAAAGCAATAACCTTTAAAAATAAATAAAACAATAAAAGTATACATAATATAAAAGCAAACGCATAAGTTAAGATTTTTTCCAAGATGTCTTAAAACACTATTTTCTTGTTTCACGAGGAAGGAAAATATGTGTAGGGAACACAAATAATAAGGGAGGATTTTTTTATGAGCTATATAGCTGGAAACTACGATGTAGCAGTAATTGGAGCAGGTCATGCGGGTTGTGAGGCAGCTTTAGCATCTGCAAGATTAGGGATGAAAACTTTAATTTTTTCTATTAGCTTAGAAGCTATTGCAAATATGCCATGTAATCCTCATATTGGAGGAAGCTCAAAAGGACATTTAGTAAGAGAAATTGATGCACTTGGGGGTGAAATGGGGAAAAACATCGACAAAACTATGATACAAATTAAAATGTTAAATACTTCAAAAGGACCAGCGGTACATTCGCTAAGAGCACAAGCTGATAGAAAGCGCTATCAAGCAGAAATGAAGCATGTTTTAGAATTGCAGGAAAATTTAGAGGTAAAACAGGGAGAAATTGTGGATATCTATGTCGAAAATGGCAAAATTACGGCGATTAAAACCGACGTCGGAGCAATTTATAATGTAAAAGCTATAGTGGTTGCAACTGGAACTTATCTAAAAGGAAAAATATTTATAGGAGACTTCTCTAAAGAAAGTGGCCCAGATGGGGTTGCATCAGCCAATCAATTGTCTGATTGCCTAAAACGCTTAGGCATTGATTTAGTACGTTTCAAAACAGGTACACCTGCTAGAATTAATAAAAGAAGTATTGATTTTAGCAAAATGGAAGTACAAAAAGGGGATAAAGGAATAGAAGCATTTTCTTTTGAAAATGAACCTAAAGATTTTGAGCAAGTAGATTGCTATTTAACCTATACTAATGAAGAAACACATAAAATTATAAGAGAAAATTTGCATAGATCACCCTTGTATGCTGGAATGATAGAGGGGACAGGGCCTAGATATTGTCCATCTATTGAAGATAAAGTCGTAAGATTTAGCGATAAACCACGTCATCAGGCTTTTGTTGAGCCAGTAGGCTTAGATACTGAAGAAATGTATATACAAGGCATGAGTTCTTCTTTGCCAGAAGATGTACAAATTGCATTATACCATACAATTCCCGGCTTAGAAAAAGCTGAATTTACAAGGCCTGCTTACGCAATTGAATATGATTGTATAAATCCATCTAATCTTAAATTATCTTTAGAATATAAAGGAATAGAAGGTTTATTTATGGCTGGGCAAATTAATGGAACATCAGGATATGAGGAGGCAGCTTGTCAAGGACTAATGGCAGGAATTAATGCAGTACAGAAAATTAAAGGAAAAGAACCATTAATTTTAGATAGAACACAAGGATATATAGGTGTTTTAATTGATGATATTGTTACTAAAGGAACGAATGAACCCTACAGAATGATGACTTCTAGGGCTGAATACAGGCTTTTATTAAGGCAAGATAACGCAGATTTGCGTTTAACAGAAATAGGCTATAAAATAGGTTTGATTTCAGAAGAAAGATATCATAAATTTTTAAAGAAAAAAGAGAACATAGAAAACGAAATACAAAGATTAAGAAAAGAAATAGTTAAACCAACAAAAGAAGTAAATGAATTTTTAAAAAGTAAAGGAACTGCTGAATTATCAACAGGTACAAAGATGTCAGAATTATTAAAAAGAACAGAATTAAATTATGAAATGTTATCAGAAATTGATACAAATAGACCAAATTTAGCAAAACAAGAAAAAGAAGAGGTAGAAATTCAAATAAAATATGAAGGCTACTTAAAATTACAAGAAGAACAAGTAGAAAAATTTAAAAAATTAGAAAGCAAAATCTTACCAAGCGATATTTCTTATGAAACAATTAAAGGAATCAGTTTAGAAGGAAGGCAAAAACTAGAACAATTTAAACCGCGTTCTGTTGGGCAAGCCTCTAGAATATCAGGAGTTTCGCCAGCTGACATATCAGTTTTATTAGTATATTTACAGCAATATCATCAAAAACAAAAGGAGGATGTATCTTGAAAATAGAAGAATATGCTAAAAAGATAAATCAAGAACTAAAAAAAGAGCAATTAAAACAATTTGAAACTTATATGAATTTATTATTAGAATGGAATGAAAAAATAAACTTAACAGCTATTACTGACCCAGAAGAAATAATTTTAAAACACTTTATTGACTCACTTACAATTTCTTCCTATATTTCCAAAAACAGTAAAGTTATAGATGTAGGTACAGGAGCAGGATTTCCTGGTATTCCGCTAAAAATTGCTCGAGAAGATACAGAAGTGACTTTATTAGATTCACTTCAAAAAAGAGTACATTTTTTAGAAGAAGTAATTGACAAATTAGAATTAAAAAAAATAACAGCAATTCATGCGAGAGCAGAAGAACAAGGAAAAAATAAAAACATGCGCGAAAAATATGATATAGCAACATCCAGAGCTGTTGCAAACCTTGCAACTCTAGCAGAATATTTATTACCATTTGTAAAATTGGAAGGATATGCTATTTGTATGAAAGGACCAGATGTGGATGAAGAAATAAAACAAAGCCAAAATGCTATTTCTATTCTCGGTGGAAAAATAGAGAAAGTAGAAAAATTTTTCTTGCCAGATAGTGATATAGGTAGAAGTATTATTTTAATAAAAAAGATAAAAACAACGCCAGCTAAGTATCCAAGAAAAGCTGGAATGCCAAGCAAAGAGCCAATTAGATAATATTAAAATAAAAAAGTCAATAAATTTTCATTTTTTTATTGACTTTTTTGTTATCTTTATATATTATAATAATGTAAAATCAAAGAAACGGATAAATTAATATTAACTAAAATGGAGGCAAAAAAATTGGGAAAAGTTATATCAATAGCAAATCAAAAAGGTGGAGTGGGGAAAACCACTACAACCATTAATTTAGGGACAATTTTAGCAAAAAGAGGAAAAAAAGTATTAATAATTGATGCTGACCCACAAGGAAATGCTTCAAGTGGAGTAGGAGTTGAAAAACAAGTAAAACTATCAACCTATGACATACTAGTTAATGAAACACCACTAGAAGAAGCAATACAAAAAACTATGATAAAAAACCTAAAAATATGTCCATCTAACATAAATTTAGCAGGTGCAGAAGTTGAATTAGTATCAATGATGTCAAGAGAACAAAGGCTAAAAGAAAAAATAGAAGAAATGACAGATAAATTCGACTATGTTCTAATTGACTGTCCACCATCTTTAGGTCTAATTACATTAAATTCTTTTACAGCCTCAGATAGTGTATTAATTCCGGTACAGTGTGAATATTATGCATTAGAAGGACTAGGTCAGTTGTTAAATACAGTAAACTTAGTAAAAAAACATTTAAACAAAAACATAAAAATAGAAGGAGCATTATTAACAATGTATGACGTAAGGACAAACCTTTCAAACCAAGTTGTCAAAGAAGTAAAAAAATACTTTGGAGACAAAGTGTATAAAACCGTCATACCAAGAAATGTAAGATTAAGTGAAGCACCAAGTTATGGAATGCCAATTACAGAATATGATGCAAGATCAAAAGGAGCAAAAAGCTATCTAAAATTTGCAAAAGAATTTCTAAAAAATAACGAAGAAGAAAAGAAAGCAAAACACATGATATAAAATTTTATATCCAAGAAAGGAAAGTGATAAAAAATGGCAAAAATGACAGGACTAGGAAAAGGATTAGATGCACTATTTGGACCAACACCAGAAGAAGAAAAAGCACAAGAAAATGATACATTAAAAAATTTAAAAATAACAGAAATAGAACCAAACCGAGATCAACCAAGAAAAACATTTGACCAAGAATCATTAGAAGAATTAGCACAATCAATAAAAGAATATGGACTAATACAGCCAATTGTAGTAACACAAAAACAAGACTATTATAGCATTGTAGCAGGAGAAAGAAGATGGAGAGCCTCTAAAATAGCAGGTTTAAAAGAAATTCCTGTAATAATTAGAGAAGACGATGCAAAAGTAAATTCAGAAATATCTTTAATTGAAAATATGCAAAGAGAAGACCTAAATCCTTACGAAAAAGCATTAGGAATTAAAACATTAATGGACACCTATGGATTATCACAAGAAGTAGTAGCAAAAAAATTAGGAAAAGGCAGAAGCACAATAGCAAACTGGGTAAGAGTTCTAAACTTAGACCCACGCGTAATAGAAATGGTAAAAGAAGGTAAAATATCAGAAGGTTTCTGTAAAGCTTTACTTGCTATTACTGACCCAGAAAAACAATATCAAACAGCAATCCATCTGTTAGAAAGAGGAGTAACTGTAAGACAAGTAGAAAAGAAAGCGCAAATTAAAGAATCCCTAGAACAAGAACAAAAAAATCATGTTTTATATAAAAGCATAGAAGACAATTTCCAAAGTTTTTTCGGTTCCAAAGTTAGATTAGATCCAGGCAGAAGAAGAGGAAAAATCATTATAGAATATACTTCAAATGACGACTTAGAAAGAATTTTAGGCTTAATTAAATAAAAATGATAGAGAAAAGAGTGATAAAAAGTATGGAAAATTTTATGGCAATCATAAGAAGTGATATAGGCTTAGTTACAATACTAGTCTTATTAGTGTTATTATTGATTGGTGTTGTGATAATAATGTGTAAATTTTCAAGTTTAAACAAAAGATACAAAGAATTCATGGAAAAGCTTGGAAATGGTAAAAGCATAGAAGAAGACTTAGAAAATTATATGTATCGAGTAGAAAGAGTAGAGAATCAAAATGCCGAAAATAGTGGTCGTATTAAAAATTTAGATGACAATTTAGCAAAATGTATCCAAAAAATAGGCATAGTACGCTACAATGCTTTCAAAGATACAGGAAGTGATTTAAGCTTTGCATTAGCCTTACTAGATGAAGCTAACAATGGGGTAGTGCTTAATGGAATATATTCAAGAGAAATGTCAAATATATATGCAAAGCCAGTAGAAAGTGGAAAATCTACATATACAGTTTCAGAAGAAGAAGCACAGGCAATTCGAAAAGCAATAGAAACTAGTCCGATATAGGTTACTATATAATGGTTTTTAATAAAAAAGATGGGCTATCCTTGCACAGGAAGG
>CANQTZ010000112.1 GCA_947626865.1 uncultured Clostridia bacterium | reverse complement strand
TATTCTTCTACTATTGCTTGTAAGACTTTCTTTTTTCTTTCATCTAACAATTTTTTCACCTCTTTTAGCACTCTTTTGGTTTGATTGCTAACTTTTTATATATTATACCCGTTTTTAGCACTTGTCAATACTTTTTGCTAATTTTTTTGTGAATTTTTTGTGAATGGTTACTATTCACGGCCAAATTTATACTTACATAGTCAAAATAGTAATATATTATTTATTTGTAACTCCCAACTACATAACAGACTTTAATACAAAGTGGGTAGAATAATTATATTTTTTCATAACTTTGTGTGTCGCAACTTCCATAATAAAAGAATACTAGTATGTAAGTTGCTCCAATCGCACTCGTTTCACTCGTTTGGTCGCTTACGCAGTTATGAAAAAATATAATTATTCTACCCACTTTGTATTAAAGTCTGTTATGTAGTTGGGAGTTACAAATAAATAATATATTACTATTTTGACATGTAAAGTTATTGGCTGTGAATAGTATCTGTGAATAAGTCACAGTTCAATATTTTGAAAAATCTTTCTTTCTTCTCCTTCAAATTTTGAGAATCCACAAATTCTATGCTTCCTTCCCCATTATTTAGCAAATTTCTTTCTTGTAATACATCTTTTAAATGTTTAGCCAAATGTGGTGCGCCATTAAAAAATTGAACATTTTCTCCTAGGCAATCTTCAATTTGTTTTTGAATTAATGGATAATGTGTACAACCTAATACTACATTTCCCACTTTTCCTTTATATATTGCAATATGCTCATCTAAATATTTTTGAATTTGTTCTTTATTTCCCACTTCTATTCTATCTGCAAGTCCACTACAAGGCAACAAATAAGTTTTATGATTATCATATTTTTTAAGTAGTAAATTAAATTTTTCACTTTCTATTGTCCCTTGTGTTGCCATAACTAATGTAGGTTTATTGTATGCATAATCATATACCATTTTATATGCTGGCTCTATTGCAATAAATGGTAGTGGGAAATATTTTTTTCTTGCTATTTTAGCTACTTTAGCACTAGCTGTATTGCAAGCTATAACAATTAGTTTACAATCTTGTTCTATCAGATATTCTATTATATTATCACATATTTTTTCAATTTCTTTATCTGTTTTATCACCATAAGGATTGTTTTTAGAATCACTATAATATATATAATTTTCTTGTGGTAAAATTTTTATAATCTCTCGTAAAACAGTAACTCCTCCAATGCCTGAATCAAAAACTCCTATTTTTCCATTTTTTTCTTTATTTACTTTCATTTAAAATTCTCTCCTTAACTTTGCATCTTAATTATACCTCATATTATATAATACTGTAAACACTATGTTACTGTAATTATTTCTTTCTTCGAAAAGGAGCCCTTTAATTAAGGACCCCCTTTCTTTGTTTTATTCGTTGACACCACAGTAATAGCTGCCCTCGTCAACATGATTTGGCACATACCTCCAAACATAGTCGCCTTGTGCAAAGGCGGCCTGATACACTATATTTTTCGGCATGCCTGTCTGTATGTTACCTAAGAGATAATTTTTGACATTCTCTTGGGTTCGTTTATCAGCTTTCCGTCCCCAAGAGCCGTTCCAAGTTGGAGCATACTGCCCCTTCTGGAAAATTACCCCTACTACTGAGTTGGGATAGTGCTTATTCTCCACACGGTTCTCGACTACATTCATCACATAGTACTGATCAACGTCTGGACAATACTCTGCCCCAGCCTCACAAGTTACCAGTTTAAGCAAATATGGATAATACTCATTGAACAATTTCTTTGAGTACTTATCCGCTTCTTTCAACTCTTCTGAAACTTCTTCTTCCAGAGAATCTACTTTTTCACTCTCTTTTACTAGCAACCTGAATTTGTCAATGTCCTCCAGATCCTCCTTTTCAAATTCATCCAAAAGCAATTTTTTCTGCCTTTGACAAATCTGATTAGAAAGTTCTTTACAGCTATCATAAAGTTCTTGGCATTTCGCCATCTTTAGATATGCTGTCCCTTCATTCTTCCGATAACTAGAATAGCTCTCTTTAGCTTTCCAGCAGTATCTGTTCGCCTTACTGCAAACTTTTGCCTTCAAGCTTTTTTGAGCGTAATTTTCAGTTTTCTTCAGACTTTTCTGGTTAGAGGACATAACCTCCTCCAATGCGTCCATTTGAGTTAAAAGTTTCCCTTCTTCCTCCTCGAATTGTTTTTCAAGGTCTCCAATTTCGTCTCTTAACCCGTTCTCCCACTCCACCATTTTCTGCCACTTAATGGCATTCATGGCTTCGACAGGATAATTTTTTATAGAAATGCTGTAAAACATCCCTAAAAAAACAATCCCGCACAGGAGAACCCGGACGGTCTTTCGTAGCATTTTCCAAATCACTCCTTTTCTGCAAATATGCACAACCATTATAACACATTTTTTTCTGTTTTGTAAACCTCTAAAAAAATCAAACATTATCTAGCAACAATTATTGTTGCTATTCACAGCTAAATTTACATTGTCAAAATATTAATATATTATTTATTTGTAACAATTCGGGGGAGACCAACAAATTACAGACTTTTTATAAAGTGGATTAAATAATTGTATTTTTTCATAACTTTGTGTGTCGCAACTTCCATAATTAAAAATACTAGTATGTAAGTTGCTCCAATCGCACTCGCTAAAAGCTCGTTTGTTCGCTTACGCAGTTATGAAAAAATATAATTATTCACCCACTTTGTATTAAAGTCTGTTATGTAGTTGGGAGTTACAAATAAATACTATATTAATATTTTGACATATGAAGTTATTGGCTGTAAATTGTAACCAATTATTATCTAATAAAATTAGTCATAACAATTGGCTCATTTTTTGGTAATTCAATTCCTGCCATTTTACCTGCTTCAATACTCTTTAAAATCCAAGCCATATTGTTTCCCAGAGTTCTCATAGTTTGCATTCCTTCCTCATCCTTTTGTACTTCTTCCGGTTTGCTACCATGTACCATGTTCCAATATTGAGAAGAAACAATAGGCATATTATTCATACCAAAATACTTATTAATTTCATCTAAAGTAGCTGTTGCTCCTCCCCTTCTGCAACTAGCAACTGCAGAAGCTGGCTTATGACTAAATAAATTACGTCTTCCATAAAAAGCTCTGTCCATAAAAGAAGATAGCATGCCAGAGCTTGCTGCAAAATGTACTGGTGTTCCAAATATAAATCCATCTGTATCTGGCACCTTTGCTAAAAATTCATTTACTTTGTCTTGAACAAAACATTTTCCAGTTTCCACACAACTTCCGGCAACCTATACAGCCTCCTATTGGCTTATTTCCTAACCAAAATATTTCAGTTTCTATTCCATTTTTATTTAAAGTTTTTTCCACTTCTTTTAATGCTGTGTACGTACAACCTCTTTCATGTGGACTTCCATTTACTAAGATAACTTTCATTTTTTTCACAATCCTTTCCTTTATATTTTATGCCTCTTTAAAATCTTTATATACAACCTTTTCTAAATAACTTTCATTTTCTTCTACACTTTTTCTAATTAAAGTAGCACTAATTGGATACTTTTGCCTTTTTCTATCTACCTGTACTTCTTCCACATTCAAATCTCTTGCTACAAATTTTCCATAAGGTTCACTATTATAAAAATGAGTTACTTTTATATCTTTTACTAAACTTTTTAAATAATCTGTTTGTATTTTTACACTTTCTTCGTCCAATCCGCACTTTAGTTGGTGGATTTTTTGCATATAGTACATTCACTTGTGGATATATTTGTTTAATCCAATTGGCTCTTTTTTCAATAGGAATTTTTGTTACATTTGTTTCATAAATAATTACATAAAATTCATCCATCTGGCTGAGTGCTTTTTCTATTAAATATTGATGTCCGCTTATGTAATGGTGCAAATTTTCCAATGGTAAATCCTACTTTCATTCTATTTCTCCTTATCTTTTTACTTATATTAAGCAATAACCTTATAATGATTGGCGGAGTGGGTGGGATTCGAACCCACGGGCCGCTTTTAGCGACTACTACAGTTCCAGTGTAGCTCGTTATGACCACTTCGATACCACTCCATAAATCTTTTTTATTATACACTATTTGTTACTAGATTTCAATATACTACATAATTATATTTATATGATCCAAATATTAATAAACTGCATAATACAAAAGTAAGCGCTAGAAGAAAACGCGTACTTGAAAACCTCAAGCTAATCCTATATAATACGGACATAGTTTGAGGTTTTCACTTTTATTATTCAATTTTTAAATCCTCATACGTACCTTGAAAATTTAATATATCTTCCGGAAGTTCTTTTGACCAAGGCAAATATTTTTCTAATTCTTTTTCTGTCTGGACGCCTTCTAATTGAGGTAGTTCTTCTAATAAATAATTTATATATTTATATATATTCAAATTATTTATTTTGGCTGATTCTAT
>CANQTZ010000111.1 GCA_947626865.1 uncultured Clostridia bacterium | reverse complement strand
GTAGAGAATAAAAAAACAAAAAATTAATAAAATTATTAATAAATTTGTTTTTTTTCAATTTGAGGGTAAATTACTGAGTAATGCTTTAAATGTTTGACTTTTATGTCCACTTGTGATATACTATTTTAAAAGCTTTGATATGCCCCTATGACAATGGAGGAACTCGTATGTTAAATTTTGTTGAACAATACACCTGGATATTAATTATATTAAACATCCTTCTATTATGTGGCTTTGGTTTATATTCTCGGAAAGTGTGTAAAGAGGAAAAAAGATTTATAAAAGTCTTATCCTTCCTATTAGTAACAATTACAATATTTTTATTAACTATCATAAATTCGGTATTTTATATACCAGCAATTTTATGCATAGTTTCATTGTTATTAAAAATCAAAAAAGAGCAAGATAAAATTAATAAGATAAAATAGAATAAACGGGGCAAAGCTTAGAGGGCATCTACTAGGTGCTCTCTGTCATTTTATAACACAATCATTTATCTAAAAACTTATAATAAATCTTTATACTTTCTGAATTCACAATTTCAATTCTATTTATCAAACTTATCACTGTACTTTTATCAACATTTTCAAAACTAATAATTTCCTTGACCTTATTTCTCAAATAATCTTCCCCACTTTCTGAATAAGAATTTAACTGTTTTTCTAACATATCAATTTTAGCATATGCATCCTGCTTTTCTTTTCTATATTCCTTTGCCATTTTCATAAATTCATCTTCCAGTAAAACACCATTTATTTTATCCTCATAACTTGCCCTAATCATTCTATCAATATATTTCAATCTTCTTTCATACTCAAATTTAGATTGACTTATTTTCCTCTTTTGTTTCTGAACATTAACCACATCATGTAAATTTACTACTTGATTTACATTCACTTTATTTTTAGCCATACTCTTTAAATCATTTTTTACCGCCTCATCTAAAATACTTTCCCTTACTGCTACACGAGAGCAATATTTTTTTCCATACCTATTATACGCACTACATACCGCAACCATATCTCCCTCTAATCCCTGTTGCCTTTGATAATGATATTTATTATTACACCTTGGACAATACAACAAACCTGATAGTAAATGTTCTTTTCCTTGCCCTCGACGAAATTTATGAGTTTTCATATTCAAAATACTTTGTGCTAAATTAAACTCTTCTTCTCTTACAATTGCCTCATGCACATTCTTTTGTATAATATGTTCACTTTCTGGCAATGTTACATATTTTTTTACTTTATAACTTACCATCTCACCCTTCCTTTGAATTAACTCTCCAATATAAACTCTATTTTTCAATATAGACTTTATTGTTTCATGTCCCCACAAACCAGTTAATGTTTTACAATGAAACCTGCAGGTTCGTTGCTTATATATCGAAGGACATTCTATTTGCTTCTCATTCAAACTTCTTGCTATATAGCTAAGCCCACTTCCATTATTATATTCTTTAAATATGTACCTGACAACATCTGCCACTTCTTCATCAATTACTAATTTTGTAATATCATTTTTATCTTTTTTATAGCCATAAGGTGCAAATGCTCCAATAAACTCTCCCTTCTCCGCTTTTGTTCTTTTAGCTGTCCTTACTTTTTTAGAAATGTCTTTTGCATACATATCATTTACTACAGATTTAAAAGCTCCCATATCATTATTGCCATTATTTTTTTCAAAAGTATCTATTCCATCATTTACTGCTATATATCTTACTTTTTTTAATGGAAAATATTTCTCTAAATAATACCCTGTGCCTATATAATCTCTCCCTAATCTTGATAAATCCTTTGTTATTACAAGATTTACTTTTCCTTTTTCTATATCACTTTTCAGTCTGATAAAATCTGGTCTATTAAAATTCGTTCCTGTAAAACCATCATCAATATAAATATCTTCTAGAGTCCAATTCTCTTGTGTCTTAACGTATTTCGTTAAAAATTCTCTTTGATTTATAATACTTTCTGAGTCACCTATATTTTCGTCATCTCTTGATAATCGTAAATAAATCGCAACTCTATATATGTTTTCTTTTGCCATCCTTTATTTTTCCCTCCTTAGCTTGATTAATAATAGAGCTAATTATTTCTGGTTTGTTCACTTGTACTATCTGTTTGAGATTGATTGCAATAGTATTCATTAATACGCCTTGCAATTATCTCCTTTAATTTTTCTTGCATTGTTTTGCCATTATCTTCAAATTCTCTGCATATCTTCATATTTATCACCTTTTTAAATATATGCATTTAAATTGTCACTATGATATAAAATTATATATTTATTAAGAACACGAAAAATTTTTAGAATGGGGAATTTTTGAAAAATTTTATTTCAAAAAAAGTATATAAGGTTTATTTAAACACTTATATACTGTAGTTTAGCTATATTTAAATGAATTTCAAAACTCATTTAGATACTTTCCCAATAATAATACAAAATATTTTTATCCACATCATAAACTCCTATTTCATAACCTGTTGCATTTTCCTCAGTTACATTTTTCTTTTTATTTTCATCCCTCGTTCTACATACTAACTCATAATGATAATATCCATTTTCAATTGAAAGTACCTCTTCATTATATTCAAAATCATCTAATTTATCATCATCAAGTTTATTTTCACTCCATTTTGAACTTTGTTTTAATGTATCTATTATTTCTTTTCCTTTTTCTTTTGTAAATTTATATACATAGTAATCTCGCCCATCATTTTGCGGTCCACCTCTCACATCATATATTTCTCTTTCTGTATAATTATTTATTTTTATTTCTAAAATTTCATTATAGTCTTTATGATGTTTATAAGGATTACTTTTCAGATAATATAGTTTTGCATTTTTTACATCAAATATTGCATATCCATTTTCGTAATAATATACATCTTGTCTATCTATTGGATTTTTTTCATCTGCTTCTTTAATATCATAAAATTCATTCATTATATATTCATAATATTTGTTTCTACTCCATAACTTACTATTTTCTAGTTGCTTTCTCAATTCTTCCATACTTCTATTACTTATTTTATATACTTTGTATTTTTCAAATATATCATCTTCAAATACAGTACAATATTTTATTTCATAATACTCAATATCTAGTCCAAGTTTTGCATAATCATTATCTACTTTATCAAATATTCTTGATATAAAAATATATATAATTAAAAAAAATATAATAATTATTGATACTATTAATCCGATGTTTTTTACTACTTCAATTTTTTTCAATAAAAACACCATCCTATTAAAATTTAAAATTCTCCTTCTTTTGTTTTAAATTTTATTTTAATATTGTATGTTTTTATAACTCCATATTCACTTGATACAACTCCAAAATTATTTAGTAAAGTTGAAACAATATCAGCTATTGCATCTTCATTATCTGCATATTCCTCCAAATCTTTAAAATCTGTAAAATCATATGTATCAATTATTTCTATTTCAAAACTCCATTTATTTTCTTTGTCTTTTTTTGCTTTAACAATCATCGTAGCATTATGCAGTGCATATAACAAATCTCCTCCATCAAATTTAATTATAATATCCTCTTCTGGTGAACTATTATCTACAATAAATGTTTCTTGATTCTGCCCATATTTTTGTATTAATTGGTTTATTCTATCTTTAAATTTTTGATTGTCTAATATTAATTTAATAATTTCTTCATCTTCTATAATTATATCACTTGGTTGCTTTCCAAATATAGGTAAAGCATGAGTCAATAATCTAGCAGATAGTTTCATTTTTGCTAATATTCCCCCTACTACTACAATCTGCCAAAATGTATATTGCATTGAATAAAACACAGCATATGAAACTGGGCTTGCCTTTTTTGTTACATCAAATATAAAACTCATACTTTTTATAAAATCTTCTGCTACCTTTTTATCTACTTCTTTCCAATTAATTTTTTTTATTTCTTCTAAACGTTCATTAAACTTATTTGTATAATTAAATAATTTGTATATTTCATTTAATGAAAACTGAATTGTATCTACTATTTCTTTTGAAAACATAGAAATACTATTTATTTCTTTTGAAATTTTCTCTTTTATATTATTTAAAGCCTCATAATCCATCATATTTAAATAAGCTAACGCTATATATTTTTGTGCTAAAACATACTTTTTCTTTTTGTTAAGAAAAAATTTATGATTTTTCCAAGCTATTCTTGTACATAAGTATAACTCTTTATTCCAAATTATTCTTGGTGCTTTTGAAAAACCTAACAAATCATATAAATTATCTAAACAACCTCTTCCAAACATTACATATTTATAATTATATGGTTTATTACATAGTATACATCTTTTTTCATTCATAACAATCTCCTCTTTTTATAATTACTTATTGGTATATTTTTATCACATAATTTAAAAATAGTCAATAGCTTTATTGCAAATATTTTTTACTTCTGTTCAAATTGCAATTGTTACCAAGCACAATTCATAGTAAGTGCAACTTTATTTTCTTGCGTTTGTACATTATAAATTGGCAATTGCTTCTGATTTTGGCTAGCTGTAGGTATTGTGCTACTTTGATTTTCGTTAAAACTACTTGCTATGCAAAATAATAATACAACTGTTACAACAGACACTAAATAAGTATATATTTTTTGTTTATTAAATACCAAAAACATAAAAACCCCTCCTCTTCTTAAGTTATTTTAATTGTATGTTTTTTATTTCCAAAAAATTCAAACTTTATAAATAGAATTTATAATTTAAAATATCGTCAAAATATTTCAACTTTCTACATTTTTCTTCATATAATACTATAAAGTAACTTTTACGTTGCTATTTATAGAAAGGAATGATAATTTATGGGTATGGATGAGAAAAAGAATTTTTGTCCTATTTTAGATATTGATGGTGTAATTTCTGGGGGAAAACAATTTGATTTAGATATTACTTTGCCAGATGTTAATATGAAAAAGTACCAAATATATAAAAAGGAAGTTTTTTTATATCTAATATATTTGTCGAGAGATGATATTTTCAATATAATTTTCCCTGTTTTACAAGTTTTATTACATTTTCAAAGTATTCTTTTTCTTCATTTTTATATTTATCTTTTACTAAAATTGCATATTCCATTGCTGAATAATAGTCTTTATACAATATGCATACTTTAATTCTTTCTATATCTGTTTCAAACATTTTTACTTCCTTCTTCTATTTTTTCGTAATTATAACACGTCTGTATATAATTTTCTAGTATTTTTTATTGTTTTTATATACACACGTTAAAATATTCACTTTTATTTAATGCTAGAATAATAAAAAATAAAAAAGGAAAAACTATAAATATGGCTAATAATAGAAAAAAATATGAAGAAAAAATAAATATTTCTGGGAAATATATTAAGCACTATAGAAAATCTAAAAATTTATCAAGAGAAAAATTATCTGCTAAGTTAATGCTTAATGGAATTGATATTTCAGCCCAAGCAATTGCAAATATAGAAAATGGAACTCGAACTATAGTAGATTATGAATTATGTGGAATTGCAGAAGCTTTAGAAATTTCAATTCTTGACTTATTAAAAGATTTTAATATTAAAGACTAGATTAGTATTACTCATCTAGTCTTTTTTATTTTTGCAAATTCTGTCGAAGTTTGTAAAAAAAAGAAAATTTGAGATTTATCCTAATGATAAACCTCAAACTCCCAAAAAAACAACTTATTGAGTAAGACTTTTGTCTTGCTCTTTTTTATTATTTATAATATATTTATTATCTTTAGTCAATACTTATTACGAAAAAAAATAATTTGTAATATAATTGTGTTACAGTTCAGTAAGAAATAATGAGAAGTGTTAAAGTTACAACTATTGTAACAATTTTGTAATAAAAATTTAATA
>CANQTZ010000110.1 GCA_947626865.1 uncultured Clostridia bacterium | reverse complement strand
CTGTTATTTCTACATTACCAGTTGTTTGCTTTTCTACTTCAAAAGAAACAATTTCAGTTTCCTGAACTTCTTGGTCTAGACAGATAAAAAGAAAATATCAAAATTTTGTTGATATATCAGTCATTATCACATTTTAGCTATTATAATAAAAATATATTAACCGTTTCCAAAAGGTGTAAAATTAAATACTTTTAATACAAAAAGCAAGATATCTTTTAATCATAATACTTGAATTTCAGCATTTATTATGGTAAAATGTATTAAAAGGATGCAAAATTAAATCTTATTTATACAAAAAGGGGGGAAAACTATGGATAACTATGAAAAAATATTAAAATTGAAAGTATTTAATTTAGGAGATATATATAATTTAACAGGCAATATAAATTCTGCTAAAAGTATAATAAGAACAATGTTGTCTAAGAATTATATTAAAAGAATAAAACATAATCTATATGCAGTATGCGACATAGAGTTTAAAAATACTATTCCAGATCAATATATGATAGCTTCAAAAATAAAAGATGATTCTTATATTTCATACCATTCTGCGCTTGAATATTATGGTGTCAAAAATCAGTTTTTTTATGAAGTATATGTGTCTACAAGTAAAAGATTTGAAAGCTTTGAATTTGATGGATATTTATATAAATTTATAAACAGTAAATACGATTTTGGAATAATAGAAAATGAAAAAGTTAGAGTTACAGATAAGGAACGAACATTAATTGACTGTATAAATAAAACAGAATTAGCAGGTGGAAACGAAGAATTAATAATGTGTTTAGAATTACTCGGAAAATTAGATGGAGAAAAAATATTAAAATACTTGAAAAAATATGATTCTAAAAAATTATATTCAAAGGTAGGATTTTTCTTAGAGTTATTTAAGGAAAATTATGGAATAAATAGTTCTATAATTAATATGTTTAAAAACAAATCTGAGAAAAAGAAATTATACTTCAATGAAGAAACAAAAAAAATGAAAAGTAAATATGTAAAAGAATGGAATTTAATTATTCCAAAAATATTTTTAAATAAAGGGGAAGGGTTTTTTTGGTAGAACAATATAAAGCTTATATAAATAAAATAACAAATGAAACAGGATTTATACAATCTACATTAGAAAAAGTGGAAAGGCTAATAACTATTTTAGAATGGATTAATAATGATGAAAAATTAAATAAACTATTAGTTTTAAAAGGTGGTACAGCAATAAATATAGCAATATTTAATTTTCCAAGGCTATCAGTTGATATTGATTTAGATTTTGCTATAAATATGTCTAAGGAAGATATGATAAAAGCTAGAAAATACATACATAATATTATAAATCAGTACTTAAATGCAAATAATTATCAAGTTAATGAAAATAAGTCAAAAGATGTGCATGCTTTAGATTCTATTGTTGCAGAGTACACAGATATAAAAGGTAACAAAGATAATATTAAAATTGAAATAAATTATATGAATAGAGTCCATATACTAGAAACAAAAACATTAGAGTTAAATACAGATATTTTTAAAAATAGACATTTAAAAATAAATTGTGTAAATCCCATAGAAATATATGCCACAAAAGTGTGTGCCTTAATAAATAGAACTACTTCAAGAGATTTATTTGATATATATACTCTAAGTAAGTATGATTTGTTTGATAAAAATGAAAAAGAAATATTAAGAAAGTGCTTCTTTTTAAATTATATAGCTATTTGCAATTATAAACTGGAAGATATGAAAATTGATGTTATAGAAAAACTTAATAAACAGGATATAAAAACGAAATTATTACCTACTTTAAAAAATAGAAATCCTAAAAATAATGATATTGATATGATGAAATTAAAAGTTAAAGAATATTTAAAAGACATTCTTATAGTAGATGGTAAAATAGAAGAATTTTATAAAAAATTTAGACAAAATATTTTTGAACCAGAACTATTATTTGAGGATAAGGAAATTATAGATAGAATAAAATTACATCCTATGATAAAGTGGAAATTGAAAATCAATTAAATATATTCTGTTTATTTTTTTGTTATATAATATTAGAAAATTAAAAATACTTGAAATAAAAAATACTGAAACACGGTTATAATAACCGTAATTCAGTAAAAGAGATGTTTATTATAATAGCATATATCAAAATGCAGTTCTTACATCTATTACACAAATTGGTAAATTAGTAAAAAGATTATCTGTTGGATTTAAGCAAGAACATCCAGAATACTATGGAGAAAGTTTTGCATAAAAATTATAAAATAGGAGGAAATATTAATGTCTGAAATAGAAAAAATAAGTGAAAAAATTAAACCAGTAGCACAGAAATATAAACTTACTTATGTATGGATATTTGGATCATACGTAAAAAATAAACAAAAAAAGAATAGTGATATTGATATACTAGTGAAAACAGAAGACGTTGAAGAAGGATTTAAAATTGTAGAAGTAAAATTTGCATTAGAAGAAGTATTAGAAAAAGAAGTAGATATCATTACTACAGGAAGTATAAAAGGTTCTTTACTAGAAGATGAAGATTTAGAAGAAGTGTTAGTATATAGTTCTAAAAATGATTAAATAGTAAAAAATAAAATCAAAAGGAAAATTTTTATAAATAGCTTTTTTGATTTTATTTTTTTTATTCCTCATTTTCCTGAAAATGCAATTTGAGGCATTTTTAGTTCTAAGTGGAGTTATTTTTTCTACAAAAACATTTCTCCTCTCAAAATCCCCCCTGACCAAGAAGTTCAGGAACGCATTTCTAATTTCGAAGTAGACTACAAGAG
>CANQTZ010000109.1 GCA_947626865.1 uncultured Clostridia bacterium | reverse complement strand
TTTAGTGATGATTTTCGGAATAACGACAGAAGAAATGAAACAAATAATAAAAGATTTTGAAATAGAAGATGAAGAACAAGAGATAAAAGAATGGTATGATGGATATAAAATAGGAAAGTTAGATGGAATATATAATCCGTGGAGTATATTAAATTACTTGACAGATAGAGAATTGATGCCATATTGGGTAAATACAAGTTCAAATGATTTAATAAAACTAATATTAAAAAATTCAAGTACAGTAAAAGAAAAAATAGAAAGATTATTAAAAGGAGAAGCAATAGAAGTAAAAATAGATTTAGAAACAGTAATAAATGGGATAGAAAAGAATGAAGATAATATGTGGGGATTATTATTAGGAACAGGATATTTAAAAGTAGAAGAAATAGTAGATTTAGTAAAGAAAACATACAAAGTAAAAATACCAAATAAAGAAATACAAATACTATTTGAAGACATAATAGACGAATGGTTTAAGAACAAAGTAATAGGAAATGATTTAAATAGTATATTGAAAGATTTAGTAACATTAAATTAAAAAGAGTTTGAAAAAAAGTTTAAAATCTTATATTGTCAATTCAAATAGGGAGTCAGGAATAGGAAGATATGACATAATGTTAGAACCAAAAGACAAAAATGGAATAGTTTTATAATGGAATTTAAAATATTGGAAAATGAAGAGGAAAAAACAATTGAAGACACAATAGAAAATGCTAAAAAGCAAATAGAAGAGAAAAAATATGAGGAAAATTTGAGAGAAAGAGGTTTTACAAATATTACTAAAATGGTGTTTGCTTTTAAAGGAAAAGAAGTAAAATTAGAAGTGGTAAAATAGTTAATGAAAAAGAATAAAAAAATAATGATAGTACTAAAACCAATGTATAAAAAGAAAAGATGATAATTTGGCAATATAATAGCCAAAATTACCATCTTTTTTTCAAAACATACTTTCCTCTTTATGTGACAATTCAGATATATCAGTCACAGTTACATAATAAATTATGTACAAAAAGAAAAATAAAAAAATCAAAAAAAGTATTGCAAATTAGCAAAGAATATGATATAAAAAAATACGAATATTGTATACTAAGACAACATAATTAATATCACAAAAATAAAACCAAAAGAAAGAGAGGGAAAATTATGAAAGAATCAAAAGAAGAGCAAAAAGGAAAAAACGAAAGAAGGGAGGAAAAAGAAATGAAAAATAGTATTAAAAGTAAAAGGCAAAAAGGTATTACATTGATTGCGTTAGTTATTACAATCATTGTTTTGTTAATCTTAGCTGCAGTAAGTATTGCAACATTGACAGGAGAGAATGGAATATTAAGTAAGGCAAATACAGCAGGAGAACGAACAAAAGATGCAGAAGAAGATGAAAGGGTAAAATTAGCAGTAGCGACAGCATTGTCAGACAATTTAGGAGAAGGATTAACAAAGACAATTTTAGAAAATGCAATAGAAAACGAATTTGGAGAAGGTAAAAAAGCTAATTTAGAAGGAGAAGAAAATGGACCTTGGACATTTAAAGGAGAAAGAAAAGATTATAAAATAGAAGCAACGGGAAAAATTGAGGAAACAGCAAAAGGAAGCCAAGAAGAGACAGGAACAGTAAAAACAGTTGCTGAGTTATATGATGGGATTAATGATAATAATAATCCGGAATATAATGAAAATGCAATGCACATAGGAGACTATGTAAATTATGATGCAGGAAATTGGGAAGAAGGTAAACCAGCACCGACATCAGAAAATCCATTTGAATTTGGAGGATATATAGCTGGGCAAAGTAGAAATACAAATGCAACAGGAGGAGATGCAGGAACAGGAACATATACAGGATGGAGAATATGGGATGTGTCAGAAGATAAAAGCACAGTTACATTAATATCAGCAGGATGTCCAGAGCTATATTATCATCAAGATGGTACTAATTATGCCTATAATTCAGAACAAATATTGACAGGAGAAAAAAAGACAGGGACTTTAGCTGCTGGTCAACCATCTAACCCAAGAAATTGGAATTCTGATTATGTACAAGGAAATGCAACTAGTGCGAGAGCAATGAAAAAAAGTGATTTAGACGAATGGTATGGAAAATATATTGATAGTGAAATAACAGATTCGGATAAAATATCTAAGTTTCCAGAAAATACAGCTAATAAGTTAATATCAGTAGTTGAAAATGGAATGGATTACTGGCTTTGCTCTGCTTATGACAACAGCGACTTGTATTGCGTGAGCCTTGGTTTACGTAAGGTGGCCCACGGCAACCGTGGTGGGCGAGGGGTGCGTGTCTTAGTTTCTCTAGAATCTGGAGTCAAATTTATTGAAACACCAGCAAAAAAAGACCAAATTGATGGATTTGAATATAACAATTGGAGTATAGAGTAAGTGTAAAAAACGGTTTCCGTTAGACCTAACAAATCTTGTGTCCGCTTGATGTTGTATAATGTTATGGGAAGCTTCCCATAACATTACATTATAATTTTGCTAATTTTAGCAGGAATTTCAATTGCAATGTTGACTGGAGAAAGATGAGAGAAAATATGAAAATGAGAGAATTTGCACCGCATACAAAAGATAGTTATGAAAGAAAAGTATAATACAATGGATAAGCTAATAAAGAGAAAATTACTTTATCTTTCTAACTCCCACTCCTTTTCTCTATCTTCTCGTTTTATTTGTTCTTCTGCAGCTAATAAGGTATGAGTATCTTTTTCAAAATCTCTAATTAAATTATCTTCTGCACCCATATCAAATTTTTTACAAATCCAACT
>CANQTZ010000108.1 GCA_947626865.1 uncultured Clostridia bacterium | reverse complement strand
AGCAAGAATACCAAAAGGAGTTTTATTAGTAGGTCAACCAGGTACTGGTAAAACATTACTTGCAAAAGCTGTTGCAGGAGAAGCAGGTGTACCTTTCTTCATTATAAGTGGTTCAGACTTTGTAGAAATGTTCGTTGGTGTTGGAGCATCAAGAGTAAGAGATTTATTTGAACAAGCCAAGAAAAACGCACCATGTATAGTATTCATAGATGAAATTGACGCTGTAGGTCGTCAAAGAGGTGCTGGACTTGGTGGTGGACATGATGAAAGAGAACAAACCTTAAATCAATTATTAGTAGAAATGGATGGATTTGCAGAAAACGAAGGTGTTATTGTGCTTGCAGCAACTAACAGACCAGATGTTTTAGACAAAGCACTTTTAAGAGCAGGAAGATTTGATAGACAAATAGTAGTAGGATTACCAGATGTAAGAGCAAGAGAACAAATTTTGGAAGTACATTCAAGGAAAAAACGTCTAAAAGATGATATAGATTTAAAAGTAATTGCTAAAAATACATCAGGATTTGCTGGTGCAGATTTAGAAAATGTTTTAAATGAAGCAGCATTGCTTGCAGCTAGAAGAAATCAAAATGAAATAGGAATGCAAGAAATAGAAGATGCTATGGTAAAAGTAACTATGGGACCTGAAAAGAAGACAAAAGTAAGAAGTGAAAAAGAAAATAAATTAGTTGCTTATCATGAAGCAGGTCATGCTGTAGTAAGTCATTTCTTAGAAACCCAAGATCCTGTACATCAAATATCAATTGTACCAAGGGGAATGGCAGGAGGATACACAATGTATCGCCCAACAGAAGACAAATCTTTTATGTCAAAAACAGAAATGGAAGAAAACATTGTATCATTACTAGGTGGTAGAGTAGCTGAAAGTTTAATTTTAAATGACATTTCAACAGGAGCAAGTAATGATATTGAAAGAGCTACAAAAATTGCAAGAAGTATGGTAACTCAATATGGAATGAGCGAAAGAATAGGAACTTTAATGTTAGGTTCTAGCCAAGAAGAAGTATTCTTAGGAAGAGATTTTGCAACTCATAAAGAGTATTCAGAAGAAACAGCAGCAGTAATTGATGAAGAAACTAAGAGAATTGTAGATAACGGATATAATAGAGCAAAACAAATATTATCAGATAATGTAGATAAATTACATCAAGTAGCAGGAATACTATTAGAAAAAGAAAAAATTGAGGCAGAGGAATTTGAGGCAATATTTAATAACTAAAATAGTGTTACAGGATGATGGCTTCAAGGCAAGTGGTGCCCCTGCAGTATAAGAATTTGAATGGAATGTCGAATGTGACTGGAGAAATTTTAGAAATTCTATGCAATTTTATGGAAATAGTTCACTATTGTGAAAGGGTGCCATAAAATAAATTAGAATTTCTTAAATTTCGTAACAAGCCGAGACATGTAATGAAAATCTTATACTGCAGGGGCACCACTTGCCTTGAAACCATCATCCAGCAACAAAACAGTGAAAAAATAGCAATTTTATATTGCTATTTTTTATATTTTGATATAAAATAAAACACAAAAAGGGAGAAAAAAGATGGAAGATTCAGATAAAAAAACAAAGAAAAAGAAACAATACCAAGTAGGAAGCCTAGGCAGTATGGCACAATTAGTAAAAGGATTAAGAGTAGATAGACCTAAAAGAAAAAAGTTAAAAGATTTAGACAAAAGAGATGTACTTGCAATTGTGCTAACAATTGTAGCAACCATATTGCTTGGAATTATATTATGGTTTATTCCTTTTACAAATGGATGGATGAGAGAACTTTTATTTGAAAACCCACTTTTTAATTGGATAGGAGGTTTGTTTTCATAATGAATTATATGGATATAAAAAAAGCAGATATAGCAAATGGATTAGGAGTCAGAGTATCAGTTTTTGTAAGTGGTTGCACACATCAATGTAAAAACTGTTTTAATCCAGAAGCATGGGATTTTTGCTCTGGTAAAGAATTTACAGAAGAAGAAATAGACAAAATCATAAAAGAATTAGACCATCCTTATGTTGCAGGGTTATCATTATTAGGAGGAGAGCCATTAGAACATATAAACCAAAAAGGACTATTACCTTTAGTTAGAAAAGTAAAAGAAAAATTCCCCGAAAAAAATATATGGTGCTATACAGGTTATACATTTGATACTGATGTAATGGAAGGAATGTGTAAAAAATGGGAAGAAACACCAGAATTATTATCATATCTAGATGTAATTGTAGATGGTAAATTTGAAGAAGAAAAAAAAGACATCAAATTACGATTTAGAGGTTCAAGTAACCAAAGAATTATTGATGTACAAAAATCTTTAAACGAGAAGAAAGCCGTATTATTTGAGTTCTAACTATTGACAAGTGTAAATGTTTAATGTATAATAGATATTATTAGTGAAAATAGGGTTATCCCACATACAATTTCCGTATGGACCGGAAGGAGGGGAATTAAAAATGTCAGAAATTAAAGTTAATAACGGTAATATAGAAGATGCCTTGAAAAGGTTTAAAAGGCAATGTGCACGAAATGGTGTACTACAAGAAATACGCAAAAGGGAACATTATGAAAAACCTAGCGTAAAAAGAAAGAAAAAGTCAGAGGCAGCAAGAAAGAGAAAATTTTAAAAATTGGATTGGAAGTTAAAGGGGAGGGAACTACCTAAAACTTCCATTTTTTATATAACAGAAAAGTTATTTGAAATAGTAAAGCTTTCCAATTTGGTTACTAGATAATGGTTTCAAAGCGAGTGTGTCCTTGCAGGATAAGATTTTCATTACATGTCTCGGCTTGTTACGAAATTTAAGAAA
>CANQTZ010000107.1 GCA_947626865.1 uncultured Clostridia bacterium | reverse complement strand
GTAGAGAATAAAAAAAACAAAAAATTAATAAAATTATTAATAAATTTGTTTTTTTTCATTTTGAGGGTAAATTACTGATTTTTTACAATAAAATTTGACAATTGATAGAAAAAAATAGTATAATAAATTTATATGCCTAAGGGCAAATAATTTAAGGAGGAAGATAACATGTCAGAAAGTCTTACTTATGGTGTCAATATAGACGTCGCAAATGCCGCGAAGCAGGAAATGGCGACAATACTTAAAACGAACAATTCAAGAGTTCTGAATAAAGTTGGGGCTTTTGCTTCACTTTATGATTTCAGTTTTCCAGAATATGAAAATCCAGTTTTAGTATTAAAAACAGAAGAACCTGGTTCTAAGCAATTATTAGCATCCAAATATGGAAAATTGGAGAATGTTGCTTATGACATGATAAATCATTTAATCAATGATTGTATTGTTATGGGTGCTAAACCATTGACCGTTCAGGATGCTATAATCTGTGGAAAAATGGTAAAAGAAGACATAAACAAAATTGTTAAAGCAGTTGCCGATGCTTGTTCAAAAGAAGGTTGTGTTTTAACAGGAGGCGAAACTTCCGAACAACCAGGAGTACTTAATGAAGGTACGTATGTTCTTACTTCAAGCATTGTTGGTATTGTGGAAAAAAGTAAAATTATCGATGGTTCAAAAATCGAGGAAGGTAATGTTGTATTGGGTCTTGCATCTAATGGTATTCATACAAATGGATATACGTTAGTTCGTAGTGTGATGGAGAAATACCCCAAAATTTTGGATGAAGAAGTTGGTGGAGAAACTTTTATTGATGCTATTTTAAAACCTCACATGTGCTATTATTCTGTTTTAAAAGATTTATTTAATACAGATATGATTCGTGGGATGGCTCACATCACAGGTGGTGGAATAAAGGAAAATTTAAATCGTATTTTACCGCAGAATCTCGATGCTGAAATTGACCTATCAAAATATGATGTTTTGGAAATTTTCAAATTAATTAGAAAATATGGGAAAGTTTCAGATGCAGAGATGATTAGAACTTTTAATATGGGTGTTGGACTTGCTGTTGTTACACCAAGAGAATGTGCTGAAGAAGTAAAAAGACATATTATTAATAATGGTGTTAACTGTTACGAGATTGGAACTATAGTTCCTGGTAACAAACATGTTGTTACAGTTCAAAACTTAAAATGTTAAAGAAAAAATGATACTAGTAGAGAAAAATGCAAAAATATTATAAATATTTAGTAGTATAATAAAATAATAATAGATTAATAATAGCAAGGTATCTAACCTTGCGTTTTTTATGAAAAAATGCTAAAATATTAAATAGTTTTAAATATAAAATTTGTGACCGAATTTGTGTAATTGCTATTTTATAGGTCACAAAGGGAGGAAAAATGTTCAAATTAGTATCAAATTATAAGCCAACTGGAGACCAACCAGAAGCAATAGAATACTTATCAAATGGAATTAAAGAAGGCAAGACATTCCAGACTTTACTTGGGGTTACAGGTTCTCGGAAAAACATTTACAATGGCAAATATAATTGAAAAAGTGCAAAGACCAACACTAGTACTCGCACATAATAAAACACTAGCTGGGCAATTATACTCAGAATTCAAAGAGTTTTTCCCAGAAAATGATGTTGAGTACTTTGTATCTTATTATGATTAACACCAAGAATGGCTTTATTTAGCCACTTTCAGCCCTTTTTAGTCTTATTTGGTTTAGCAAAAAATGACTAAAAAAGCCTAAAAAAACTATATAAAACTAAACGAACAAAAAAAGTTTGTGACCGAATTCGTGTAAAATTCGTGTAATGAAAAATATTAATAAATAAAAAGAATTGAAAAGAGGAGGAGCAGCAATGGTTAATAGAAATGATATTCTTAAATGTCTAGGAAATTTTCCTAAAAAGGTAAATTTAGATATGAGAGAAATTTCATCTAAGGAAAAGCAGACATTTAATTATGACTAGTGGTTTGAAAGATGACATACATTGTCCATTTCTATACAAGCAGTTAAACTATTATATAATAAGCTAAAACAAATTTAGTGGAAAGATAAAGTTAATTTAAATATTTTTGAAAAATTTAGAAATATTATAGACAGAATATAAAAAATATTGTAGAATATTTAGCATAGGAAATGAGAATAAGCAGATGTGGTTTTGCCTCCAATAAGGAGGTGAGGCTTATGATAGATACAAATTATTTGTTAGCAATAATATACATATTATACTATGGACTTCTTGTAATGACTATCATAGCTGTTGCCTTAATTATAGCTTTAGCAATAATTTTGAGCAAACAGAGATAAAACAATAAAAATAGACACATCTGTAAACTAGCCCAGTTAGATGTGTCACACATTTAATTGAGGTAAACCACGTTTGTGGTTTCTCCATTTCCTATATTTATTATATCTATTTTTAACTAAAAAGTCAAGAAAATATGATAAAAAAAGTTTATGACCCAAGTCGTGTAAAATTCGTGTAGTGAAAAAATAATTAATTTATGCAAGAAAAATGGAACATCTAATATATAAAAAATATAAATCTTTATAAGCAATCGGAAAGGAATTTATATAATGAAAAGCGAAGAAGAATTAAAAATATTATTAGATCAAAAAAATTCTAATAATGAAGAAATATTAGATTGTACGGAAGAAATTGAAGAATATATAAAAAAAGTAATTCCAAAAGAAGATGATTAAGCAAAGAAATTGATGAAAAGTCAATTTTTTTTTTAGACCAAAGGAGATGATGCAAAATGTGAATGAAGAAAATCCAATAGGGGATTATGCAGTTATACCTTCACCAGTTTTGTTTAATGAAAATTTAAAACCAAATGAAAAATTACTATATGCAGTAATAACAGTATTAGCAAACAAGGAAGGTTATTGTTTTGCTTCAAATAATTATTTAGCTGATTTATTTAATTCTAAACCACACACAATATCAAACTGGATTTCACATCTTAGTAAATTGAAGTTTGTTTATGATAATTGTAAGAATAAACAGACAGAGTATGAAGGAACAATAAAACAAATTAATAATTTTTTTGAGT
>CANQTZ010000106.1 GCA_947626865.1 uncultured Clostridia bacterium | reverse complement strand
TATCTGTTTCTTGCATCTTTTTTCCTCCTTTTATAAAAAAATAATATGATGTGCTTTTTATTTTCACACACCATATTATACACCCTGGATTAAAACCGCTTAAAAGCTATTATTCAATTGCTGTTGCTGTAAACTACTTTCTCGCTATATTTTAGGTTAGTTTTCACAGCGTACAGTCCTACTTATACAAAGCTGAACGAAACCCAATGTAGCTGTCGCTGAGGGAAGTGCTACGGTTATTGCGGTAAGAAGCTGGATAGTTGTTGCCGTAGCTGATGCAACTGGCTCCCCTATTGCAACAAGGATTGTAGGAATACGCAGTATATTGTTCTAATGTCCACTCTCTTACATTTCCTGCTATATCATATATATTTAATACACTATTTCTTCCGTTTCTTTCCGTTTTCTTCTACTTCTGCTCCTGTTGTTAATAAAACACTTTTACTTGATGGCTTTGTATATTTCTGTCCTTCTTCTTCTGTTACATCTTTGAAGGTTTGTCCATTATCTGTTGAGTATTCCCCCTTGGTAACTGTAAATGTTGCATTCTTGTAATTTCCCCAACTGGTTGAATCTGAGTTTAATTCAGTTTTTTCCTTTCCTTTTTTAGTTTCTATATGCTTCATCACTAAATCCCATTGGATTCCAAACATTAAACTACTTTCATATTCTCCAGATTTCATTTCACTTGCTTTTTCTTGTGCTTGACTACATGTTACCCAATTGTATGGGTATGCTCCTTCTTTACATACTGCATCTGTTGGTGTATCCTTGCTCTCTTCTGTTCTGATTGTATTCGTCCCCATCTCGTATTGTCCTATCCAGAATCCTCCATTTTCATATACACTTTTTAACATCTTATTTTTTAAATTATCATAGTCTTCTTTTGATGCTAATCCACTTTGAGCTTCTGATTTCCATTCGTCTGAATATCCATTTTCTCTGTAATCCTTTGCATAATTTTGTAATACTTTTTCTATATTCGTGTAATCTGTTGAATCTGCTGGTGTAGTTGCTCCATTATCAACATTCGTAGTATATTCAGTATTTTTATATATACTCTTTGGCACTTCTATCCATACGTAACTATTTCCAGCCTTATCTACTATTACTAATCCTGTTTCTAAAGTCGTTCCTTCTTTTTGGCTAAAATCACTACTTGGCAAATATGGCATCGTTTCTGTTGTTGATGGTAAGCTTCCTCCAGTCTCTCCTATTTTTCCATATAACTCTGAATATGGTATTTCTTGTCCATTTTTACTTATAAAACTGTCATCTCCTGGATTTCCTTCTTTTTCTTTTACATAATCTTTTCCTGTTAATATTTCTTTTATTTTTTCATTTGTTATACTTCCGTCTCCACCATTTGCTAAATCTTCTGTTACATATGCTGCTATATCTAATTTCGCCTGCTCTTTTGCATCCTCTCTTTGTGTCTCCTCTTTTGCTGTATTTGCCTTACTTAATATTCCATTCTCCCCTGTTAATGTTGCAATACTTACTGCCGCTAAGATTAACAAAACAATTATTGTTATAACAAGTGCAATCAATGTTATACCTTTTTGTCTATTTTGCTTCTTATTTTTTGCATATTCCTTATTTCTCTTTAACTTCTCCATTTCTTGTCCTCCTTTGTTATTTTTTTCTTTGATAAAATTAATTTTTTACAAAATCTTTTCTATTTATTTACATTATTTCCACTTTTGTAAATATTATTCAAGCACATTTTTATTATTTAATATAACAGGAAAGCCATACTTTTCTATTATATTAAATACTTTTATGCCAAGATTTTCATATTCGAAAATCTTGTATTTTTGAATAAAGAATATGCAATTTTCAATGTACTTTTTTCATTTACAAAAATAGCTAATAACATATATTCAAATTATACTATTAGTTTTTATTTTTGACAAGTACCTTTTTAAAAAAATAACTAAAGTCTGTTATGCAGTTGGGAGTTACAAATAAATAATATATTACTATTTTGACCATATAAATATAAATTGGGGTTGTGAATAGTAACTGCTTGACAATATTTACCAATTTTTTTGTAAAAAAACCTTGACATTTTTTGTAAATCATATTATTATATTTACATAAGTTTAAGATCTTTTTTAATTTCAAACTATTTTTCTGTTTTATAAAAATTTTTTTAAAGAAAGTTTTATTCTTGAAATTTCCAATAACTTAAATTAAACAAGTAAAAAAGAGAAAAAACGCAAAAATAAAAGATTTGCAATTATTTTACCATTTACAAAATATTGACAGAATGGTAAATAATGTTATATAATCAAAGAAAGGAATGATAAAAACAATTTGTCTAAAGAAAAAGTAAATCAACCACATGATAAAATTATCAGAACAATACTTGATAACAAAAACGAAGTTATCCTTTTAATAAATCAAGTTTTAAGGTTAAAAGAACATGGCATAATTTTAGAAGCAAAAGATATAGAAAAATATAATAGAAAATTTATCACTACAACTTTTGAAAATAGCGAAGCAGACATTGTTTATAAAGTAAAGAATAGGGATATCTTTTTTCTGATTGAACATCAAAGCAAAATTGACAATGCTATGTCATTTAGAATTATGACATATAGCTTAGAAATTATAAAAAGTGCTGTTGATAAAAAAAATTTAAATTTAAATGGTTATAAATATCCAAATGTTTACCCTATTGTTATTTATACTGGTGATAACAAATGGAATGTAAGTTGTTCATATCTAGATAAAAAGTCATCTTTATATGAATCAAATGAAATAGAATGGCTCAAATATGATTTAGTAGATATTACTCAACTTTCTGAAAACAAATTACTAGAAACTAATAGTTTCTTAGGAAAAATTTTATTGCTGGAAAAGAGTACAACTCAAGAAACAATAATAAATTCGATTGAAAAAATTTTGAATACAAAATTAACTCAAACGGAAAAAGAATTATTAAGAAGTTTAATTTATTATATTTTAAAAACAAAACTTCCACAACAAAAAACAGATGAATTTATAAAAATATTAGAGAAAAAGGAGGATTCGAATATGAAATGGGTTGAAAGATTATGCAATGCATTTGATGAAAAATATGAAGAGGGTATAAAACAGGGAATTAGTCAAGG
>CANQTZ010000105.1 GCA_947626865.1 uncultured Clostridia bacterium | reverse complement strand
AAAATATCTTTCATTGAAAGTTTTGCTGTAATTTCATCTGGTAATCCTTCTAAAATTTGAATTGTTTTTTGAGTATCACTCATTAAAATCACTCTCCTTTCTTAATAATTTATTTATTATAAAATTTTTCTTTAATGGAATGCCCAATATCTCTAAATATTATTCCTGTAGCTAAAGCATCCTCTGTTGCACGGTGAGCATGGTTTCTTTTAATTCCTAAATATTCACATATCGTATCTAATTTATAATTTGGCAAATTAAATTCTTTAAAGATTTTTTTACATAAAGGCAGTACATCATAAAAATATCTTTTTTTATTGAAAAAGTCTAAGCCGTTTTTGTAAAGAAAGTTAAGGTCAAATTCTAAATTATAACCAACAACATTATAGTCCTCTATAAAATTTGAAAAACTTTGAATAATATATTCTACATTAGGACTTTTTTCGACCATTTCGTTAGAAATATGATTAATATGTTCAATTTCATTTGAAATTGTTTTCTTGGGCTTTATAAGGGTTGTAAGACATTCAGTAGGTTCATAATCTATAAACCTGATAGCAGAAACTTCAAGTAATTCATCAACGCTAGGACGAAGACCTGTTGTTTCTGTATCAATAACAACAAAATTATCTATTGAAGAAAGAGAGGTTTTACTAGTAATGTTTTTAAATTTCACAACAGGCATATCTTTTAAAGCTTTTTTAGACACCTTAATGTTTGAATTTTCAGGTGTAATAAATCTTAGATTTTGTAAATTATATTGAAACATTTCATTATTTTTTTCTTTTCTTTTTTTCTCTGCTATTTTATATTGTTCTAATTTCTTGCTAAATTCAATAGAACGGATACTTTCCTTCTTTGTTATAGATTCCAATATCTTATCAAAATTGCTTTTTTCAAATAATAAGTCATCATCAAAACAATTATTAATTTTGTCAAAATTCTTTTTGCAA
This sequence comes from uncultured Clostridia bacterium, assembly GCA_947626865.1. Lineage (GTDB taxonomy): Bacteria > Bacillota > Clostridia > TANB77 > CAG-508 > CAG-269. The sequence goes on along the minus strand of CANQTZ010000105.1, from coordinate 3,005 downwards.
TTCTTACAAATATATTTATCTTCTTTTAAAGTTAAGTTGCTTATAAAATATATATTATTACATATAGAACATTTTTCTTCTTTAAATATATTTTTTATATTATCAAAAAACATGAAAATCTCCCTATTCAAATACTTTACTTATTCTAGCTTCTGTTACTTTGCCGATTATAGTAAACTTTATGTTCTTGTCTAATTTTTTTGGTGGGTAATAGGAATTAAAAGATTTTAATTCTATGTAGTCATTATGTTTGACTATTCTTTTTACTGTAGCTTCATCATTATTCACTAGTATAATTCCAATTTGTCCACTTTCTATATCATTTTGTCTATGTACAATAACAATATCATCTTCATATAAGACAGGTTGCATACTATCTCCTGTTATTTTTAAAGCAAAATAATTTTCAGGATCAGAAACTTTTTTGTCTATATTGACATATCCTGTCCAATTTTCTTGAGCTAGATAATCATATCCAGCTTTCACTGTTCCTAAAATAGGTAAAACTTGTTTATTTTCTGTTGTTAAATTACATTTTGGAGCATCTTCATTTATTTTAAATTCTTGTTCATCATCTAAAACTTTCAAAATATCTTCAATGGATATTCCCATACCTTTAGAAATATATTTTACAGTATCTAAAGTAGGAGCAATTGGTTTGCCAGTTCTAGAGTCTATATTTTTTTCTAAAGCAGATATATAAGTATGACTTAAACCACATCTTTGAGCAAAATCTCTTAAAGACAAACCATTATGTAATCTATACTCTTTTATCAAATCTCCTAAAATCATTTTTATAACCTCCAAATTATTGGTATAACTATATTGTACAACAAGATGAACGATAAGTCAAAAAAAAATTTAAAAAAAATGTACAACATACTTGACAAGTAAAAATAATAGTGATAATATATGTACAACAAGATGAACAGAAAGAGGGTGAAAAAAATGAAGAACAGAGTAAAAGAAGAAAGAGAATTACAAGGAATGTCACAAGAAGAATTATCAAAAAAATCAACAGTTTCACGAACTATAATATCAGAACTTGAAACAGGAAAGACAGACGTAATTACAAATATCACAATGGAAAAAATAGCAGAAGCATTAAATAAAAAAATAACAGATATTTTTTTTACTGAATAAGTACAACATGCTAAACGAGACATGAAACAAAAAAATTTTTCAAGAAACTAAATAAGGGGGTAGAGAAATGGAAATAAAAGATTATTTAAAAGATGAATTAAAAAGACTAAATCGAATGAATGATTTATTAGAAAAGAAAATAAATCAAAACCAAGCAGTAAATAATGAGCCTGAACAAATTGTAAGTAATGTAAATGCTATGTGTCAGATAGCAAATGCAATATGCGAATTACACGTTAATTGTTTGGCTTAAATCAAGCTTACTATAGATGTTATTGTAAAAATCTACTACTTGATTAGAAAATTCTAAGTTATCTTTAGAAAGTGTGGCTATATGAAAATTAGTTCCCATTCTTTCTATAGATTTTAAAGTAAGTTGTAGAGCAATTTCTTCTTTGGACATATGTATCACCACCTTTCATAAGTTGGTGTTCAGGCTCAAAAGGAATTATATAGTAAATTTATGGAAAACGCAATAAACAAAATGTTAAACAAATATAAAATAAAAAAATTTTTAAGAAACTAAATAAGGAGGAGTGAAATAAATGAAAATACAATTAAAAAATGAAGATGAGCTAAGAGATAATTTAAAACAAGCAAGAGAGATTATAGACGATATTTTAACAGAAAAGTTAGGAGAAAAAGAGCTTACAGAAGACAGTCTTAAACAAATCCAAAATATACAAAACAAAATATCAAGACTACGCTATGTAAATTACGAAGGAAGCAGAGCAAAGATTATAAGCTCTGATAGCACAGAGCTTACTGAAATTATTTGTTATTAGATTCGTCAATATAAGATATTAGGGCACTGCAAATATCTCTAATATCCGACTCTTGTTCGTAAGAAAAATTGTGACGTTCTAAAATAGATTTAATTTCTTTTGCAATATTTTGTTCAATTTCCAATACAATCACCTCACTTTTGAGGTAGATTATATAACAAAAAATTAAAATAAACAAACGCAAAAGAAAGTTTTTCAATCAAGATTGATAAGAAAGGAGAGAGAGTATGTATAAAGAATATAAAACTTCAATTAGAGTTTTACAATTTTCAATAATAATTCTTTTAATTACAAGTATTATTACAACATTTAAAATATCATCAGTTAGAGAAAGAGTTGAATTACTTGAAGATAGTTATAACAATATTAACAATAGTACATATAACGATAATAATATTAATGGTTAAATTGATACGAAAATTAACTTTATCACGTTTTTGTTGTTCTTGATTTTGCTTTTCAAGATATTCAATTAAATCTTCATTACTTATTTTTGATACATTTTCTGAAATATCTTGAGCAGTTTTAGATAGTTTTTGAAAATTTAATTTATGAGAACGTTGATAGTTTACAGACATATATAATTACCTCACTTTCAAGGTGATTATATAACAAAAGGCAAGAATAAATCAACATAGAAATGGAGGTGCTAATATGCTGAGTATCAAAAAAAATAAAAAATGCAGTCTAACACACAAATAATATGAAAGGAGATGAAATTATGGAATTACAAGATAATATTTTTTATACACCAACAGAATTTGCAAAATTGAGACATTGTAGTGTACCTACAGCATTAAGTATATACAATGTACAAGATTTTCCAAGTGAAGATTTTGGAAAAGAAAAAGTAGCTTTAGGAAGTGCAATAAGAGAATGGTATAAGAAAAAAAGAAAGAAAGGAGATTAAAAAATGAAAAGAAAACTAGATAAAAACAAAATATACGCATTTATAGGACGAGCAGTAGTATATAGCGGAGCATATATAGGTTTAGTAATGGCAACAGTTTGGGCTTTTATGCAAAATACAATTTATTAGAAAGGAGGACAAAAAGTTATGAATAATATAGAGTTTAT
>CANQTZ010000104.1 GCA_947626865.1 uncultured Clostridia bacterium | reverse complement strand
GTCCCTAATGCGACGAAAATGTCGGAAAAGAAACGTCCCCAATGAGACACAGATGTCGGAAATGAAACGTCCCCAATGCGACACTAAAAAGAAGAAGGCTCATTATCTCTACTTTGTTCATCAATATATTTTTGTACCAATTGAATTACTTCTCTAGCAGTATCAATTTGTATCTTAGTTTTTTCATCTGTTGGCATAAATTCATCATCATAATCGCTATCTTCTCTTATTTTACTTGCTTGTGCTATTTTTTTACTAATCATTCTAGGAAAAATTTCATTTTTCACATAATGTTGATTGAAGTAGCCTATTACATCTTTATGCCTTTTAAAGTCAACTCTTTCTAATGCAAGAACAGCTCTTATTGCATGAAAAATTGCATAATATGCTCTGTTATTTGCATTTAGATATCTTTTATCTTCGTAACTAAATTCTGCATCTGATAAATCCTGTTTAGCTCTTTCTAATCTATATTTTGCAAAACTGATACTTGTTATTTCTTCATCCATGCAACACCACTCCTTCCCTTTGAACATTATGATAAAATGGTACTACATCAATTCTTTTATTATATTTTTCTATATTTCTTACCAATGGAGATAATTCAATATCAAAATTATTATCCCATTCTATATCATAAGCATAATCCCAAATCTTATCCTTATATTCTTCTATTTCATCATCATACAAATCCGTTAAAATCATAATATCTATATCTGAGCTATTATTAAAATCTCCTCTTGCATATGAACCATAAAGTATAATCTTCTTCAATCTATTTCCTAAAATCTGACTTACTCCTTGTATAAATTGCTCTATTATACTTTTTATATCTTCAGGTATATTGGACATATTTATCTCCTCCCATTTTTTATTTTTTTCTTATTCTATCACAATATGAAAAATAAAACAAGGGTGTCGCATTGGGGACGTTTCTTTTCCGACATTTTCGTCGCATTAGGGACACATCTTTAAATAATTTTTTGATAAAATTCTTACTGATAAAAGATGTGTCCCTAATGCGACGAAAATGTCGGAAAAGAAACGTCCCCAATACGACACCCTAATGTGACACTACCCAAAAAATCCACGTTTTTTTACTGGTGGTTGTTCGTTCATTGTTTTTGCTAACTGCATTAATAAGTCTCTTTGTTCTTTTGTTAGTCTTTTTGGTGTTTGGACTGTTACAGTAAATACAAAATCTCCTACATTGTTTGAGTTTAAGGATTTAAAGCCTTTTCCTCTAATTGTAAATTTTGTTCCTGTTTGAGTTGCATCTGGAATTTTGTATTTTTCTTTTGTTCCGTCCACCATTGGTATTTCTAGTTCTGCTCCTAATGCTGCTTGTGTAATAGTAATTGGAATTTCACACAAAACTTGATTTCCTTTTCTTGTATAGATGCTGTGTTTTTTTATTTTTACTGTTATATACAAATCTCCTTTTGGTCCGCCTTTTTCTCCTTGTTCGCCTTCTCCTCTTAATACTACAGTTTGATTGTCATCTATTCCTGCTGGTATTTTTACTTTAATTTTTGGTTGCTTTCTTACTTTTCCTTTTCCATGACAATGCTCACATGGTTCTTTTATGATTTCTCCTGTTCCATGACATGCTGTACATGTTCTTCTTGTTTGCATTTGTCCTAAAATAGTATTTTGTACTTGAGTTACTTGACCTGTTCCGTTACACATTGTACATTTTGTAACAGATGTACCTGGCTTTGCTCCTGTTCCATGACATGTATCACATGTTTCGTCTCTGGTAATGGTTATTTCCTTTTCTACTCCTAAAAATGCTTGTTCAAATGTAATTTCCACTCCTAAATTTAAATCTGCACCTTTTCTTGGACCACTTTGTCTCCTGCTTGATGTACTTCTTCCTCCAAAGCCACCACCAAAGAAAGATGAAAAGATATCACCTAAATCTCCAAAGTCACCAAATCCATCAAAACCAGAACTAGAATAAGAATAATAGCCATTTTGACCTCCAAATGGTCCACCTGCTCCTCCAAAGCCTTGTGGATCTACAGTTCCAAATTGGTCATACATTCTTCTTTTTTGTGGGTCAGATAAATTCTCATACGCTTCATTTACTTCTTTAAATTTTGCTTCTGCTTCTTTCTTATTGTTAGGATTTGCATCTGGATGATATTTTTTTGCAAGCTTACGATAAGCTTTCTTTAATTCATCATCTGTTGCATTTTTATTAACTCCTAATACTTCATAATAATCTCTTTTATTTGCCATTATATTTCCTCCTTAAATAACAAGAGAAAGAGGGATTTTAAGAACAACCTTAAATCCCTTTTTGTTTTTATTTATTATCATCATCTTCTACTTTATAATCTGCATCATATACATTTCCATCACCATTTCCGGTTGCTCCTTGATCTTGGTTTTCTGCTCCTTGTGTTCCATCTGTTGCTCCTGCTGCTCCATTTGGATTAGCTGCTTTATATAATTTTTCTGACATTTCATAAAATACTTTTGTTAATTTTTCTGTTGCTTCTTTGATTTTTTCTGTGTCGTTTGTTTCTACTGCCTTTTTAGTATTTTCAATTTCTGTCTCTACTTTTGCCTTTTCTTCTCCGCTAATTTTATCTCCTAAATCGTTTAATGTTTTTTCACTATTATAAAGTAAACTTTCTGCATTATTTTTAACTTCAATTTCTTCTTTTCTCTTTTTATCTTCTTCAGCATGTGCTTCTGCATCTTTAACAGCTTTGTCTATATCTTCATCTGTAAGATTTGTTGATGCAGTAATAGATACATTTTGGCTATTTCCTGTTGCCATATCTTTTGCAGATACATGAACAATACCATTAGCATCAATATCAAATGTTACTTCGATTTGTGGTACTCCTCTTGGAGCTGCTGGAATTCCTGTTAATTGAAATCTTCCTAATGTTTTGTTGTAAGCTGCCATTTCTCTTTCTCCTTGTAGCACATGAACTTCAACTGATGTTTGACCATCTGCTGCTGTTGAGAATACTTGAGATTTTTTAGTTGGAATAGTTGTATTTCTTTCAATTAATTTTGTAAATACTCCTCCATAAGTTTCAATTCCAAGTGAAAGTGGTGTTACATCTAATAATACTAAATCTTTTACATCTCCTGATAATACACCACCTTGAATTGCTGCACCAATTGCAACACATTCATCTGGATTGATTCCTTTGTCTGCTTCTTTTCCTGTAATTCTCTTTACTGCTTCTTGAACAGCTGGAACTCTTGTAGAACCTCCAACTAATAAAACTTTGTGAATATCATTTGGTGTTAACCCAGCATCTTTAAGAGCTTGGTTTACAGGTGTTGCTGTAGATTCTACTAAATCATGAATTAATTCTTCAAATTTAGCTCTTGTTAAAGTAACATCTAAGTGTTTTGGTCCTGTTGAATCTGCTGTAATAAATGGTAAGTTAATTTGTGTTTGTTGTACACCTGATAATTCAATTTTTGCTTTTTCTGCTGCTTCTTTTAATCTTTGCATTGCCATCTTATCTGATTTTAAATCAATTCCATTTGATTTTTTAAATTCATCTACTAAATAATTGATAATTGCTTCATCAAAGTCATCTCCACCTAGTTTTGTGTTACCATTTGTTGCTAAAACTTCAAATACACCATCACCAATATCTAGAATAGAAACATCGAATGTTCCTCCTCCTAAGTCATATATCATAATTTTTTGATCTTGTTCTTTATCCATTCCATAAGCAAGTGAAGCTGCTGTTGGCTCATTGATAATTCTTAATACCTCAAGCCCTGCTATTTTACCAGCATCTTTGGTTGCTTGTCTTTGGCTATCACTAAAATATGCTGGAACAGTAATAACAGCTTGCGTTACTTTTTGTCCTAAATAATTTTCAGCATCTGTTTTTAATTTTTGTAAAATCATAGCTGAAATTTCTTGTGGTGAAAATTTATCACCTTCTATATCAACTTTTTCGTTTGTTCCCATTTTTCTTTTGATAGAAATAACCGTATTATCTGGATTTGTAACTGCTTGACGTTTTGCAATTTGTCCTACTAATCTTTCTCCATTTTTTGAAAATGCAACAACAGATGGTGTTGTTCTATT
>CANQTZ010000103.1 GCA_947626865.1 uncultured Clostridia bacterium | reverse complement strand
ATTTTTTCATAACTTTGTGTGTCGCAACTTCCATAATTAAAAATACTAGTATGTAAGTTGCTCCAATCGCACTCGCTCAGCTCGTTTGGTCGCTTACGCAGTTATGAAAAAATATAATTATTAACCCACTTTGTATTAGAGTCTGTTATGTAGTTGGGAGTTACAAATAAATAATATATTAATATTTCGACATATAAAATTTATTGACTGTGAATTGTAATAAATAATTAAATTTATAAAAAATATTTTGCAAATTTTCCTTGAATTTTTTGTCTAAAAAAGTTATAATTTGTATTACGATATGTTTTCATTTTAGGGGGGATTTGCAAATGAAATTGGAACAAAAAGAAAAGCCATTATTGTTCTCAGAAACAGCTATTTCAGACATATTTTTTTCTGAATATTTGTCTAATTTACCAGGAGATTATATAAAAATTTATTTATATCTTATCTTCTTATCTAAATACGGTAAGGATATTAAATTAAATGATTTATCAAAAAAATTAAATATTCCTTTAAAGACAATAAATGATGGTATTAAATATTTAGAAGAAAATAATTTGATTATGAAAAAAACTAATGGATACATTATTGTAGATTTGCAAGAGGTTACTCTTCATAACCTATATACTCCTAATTTGACAATTTCAAAAGAAAAAGTTGAACAAACCTCTAAAAATAAATCAAGAGCAAAAGTTATTGAACATATTAATAATATGTATTTTCAAGGAATTATGGGACCTTCTTGGTATAATGATATTGATTTGTGGTTCAGAAAATATAATTTTGATGAGCAAGTTATGATAGCATTATTTGACTATTGTTATAATAAAAGTGCTATGCATCGCAATTATGTGCAAACTGTTGCTGAGGCGTGGGCTTCTAATAAAATTCAAACTTATAATGATTTAGATATGTATTATGAAAAGCAGGAAAGTTTAAATAAATTTAAAAAGACTATCGCTAAAAAGCTTGGTAAATACAATGGTTTGACTCAGTATGAAGAGGCTTATATTGAAAATTGGATTGTGAATTTTGGATATGATATGAATATTATAGAAATTGCTTTAAAGAGGACTACTTTAAAGCAAAATCCTACTTTTGAATATATTAATAGTGTTATTACTGATTGGCATGATAGGAATTTAAAAACTCCAAGTGAAATTAATGCTTTTTTAGAGCAACGTAAAAAGCAAGATAAAAATATTAAAAATCTAAAAACTCAAGTAAGTAAAGTTCATTATGATCAGCGTACTTATGATAATCTTGATTTTTTGTACGCAAATCAGGTTAATGGGGAGGAATTAAATGGCTAATAGCGTATTGAATTCTTTGTTAAAAGAGTATGAACAGAAAAAGTTGAAAGCAGAGATTGATGCTCAAAGTAAGAAGGATATTTTATATAAGCAATTTCCTGAGTTAGAGAAAATTGAAAGTAATTTGAATCATTTTGCCATTGAAACAGCGAAAAATATTCTTCTTAAAAATTCATCTTCTTTAGATGAACTTAATCAAAAAGTGGCTGTTTTAAAGCAAGAAAGGTTACATATTTTGCAAGAGGCTAATTTGTCACTTGATGATTTGATGCCTTCTTATGATTGTTCTGTTTGTCAGGATACTGGTTATGTGACTAAGTCTAATGGTACTCGTGAGATGTGTAATTGTTTAAAGCAAAAGTTGTTGGATATTTCTTTTAATAAATCTAATATGGTGAATTTGAAGAAGGAGAATTTTAGTACTTTTAATGAAAATTTGTTTTCTTCTGAAGTAGATATAGCAAAGTTTCGTTCTAATATTTCTCCTCGTACTAATATGAAAAATATTAAGCAAAAGTGTATAGAATTTGTACAAAATTTTAATAATCCTGATGCTAAGAATTTGTTATTTACTGGCAATACTGGTTTACGGTAAGACTTTTATGTCTAATTGTATTGCACATGAAGTATTAAAAAATGGGAAAACTGTGCTTTATCAAACAGCTCCTGTATTGCTCGAAAGTGTAATTAATTATAAAATGAGTAAGCAAAAGGATACTTTGGATAATATTTATAATTCAGTTTTAAATGTTGATTTATTAATTATTGATGATTTAGGAACTGAGAGTGTGAATAGTATGACTATAAGTGAATTATTTACTATTATTAATACAAGGATTTTGAATTTGAATCAAAAAGTTACTAAAACGATTATTTCTACTAATCTGAATATTAAAGATATTTTTAACCACTATGAAGAGCGCATCGGCTCTAGGATTGCTGGTTATTATGATATTTATTATTTTTTTGGTAATGATTTAAGATTTAGAAGAAGCATTTAAGAAATTTTCTTAAATGCTTCTTTCTTAACTTTATTCTTTGTCATCTACACGCATTTCATTGTTTAATGTTTCGACACTTACTACTTTTCCACCATCATTTGTTCTCATTAAGGTAACTCCTTGTGTTGACCTACCAAGTACGCTAATATCATTTACTTTTAGCCTTATGATAGTTCCTGTATTAGTTACTAACATAACTTCGTCCTCTTCTGAAACAATTCTGATTCCAACTAATTTACCAGTTTTTGGTGTAATTTTATATGTTATGACACCTTTTCCGCCTCTGTTTTGTACTCTGTATTCTTCTAGTTCTGTTCTTTTTCCGAATCCATTTTCTGTGATAGCAAGTAGTGTTGCTTTTCCACCAGCTATTACAGATTCCATTCCAATTACTTCGTCATCATCATCTAGGCGAATACCGATAACTCCTTGAGATACTCTACCAATTGGACGTACGTCTTTTTCGTCAAATGTAATACACATACCACTTCTAGTTACTAATACCACATTATCTTCCCCATCTGTTAGTCTAACTCCAATTAGTTCGTCATCTTCTTTTAGAGTAATTCCTTGTAATCCAGTTTTCCTGCTTGAATCGTATTCTTTTAATGCTGTCTTTTTAATTAAGCCATTTTTGGTCGCCATTAATAAGTATTTTCCCTCTGCAAAGTTTGGTATTGGTATAACTGCTGATATTTTCTCCCCTGCATCTAAGCTTAATAAGTTGACAATTGCGGTTCCTTTGGCGGTTCTTCCTGCTTCTGGTAATTCGTATCCTCTTAGACGATATAGCTTTCCTTTGTTTGTAAAGAATAGAATTACGTCATGTGTAGAAGCTGTAAATATTTGTTTTACGAAGTCTTCTTCTCTGGTTGCCATTCCTGTAATGCCTTTGCCCCCTCTTCTTTGACTTTTGTATGTATCAATTGGCATTCTTTTGATATATCCAAAATGTGTTAGGGCAACTACGCATTGTTCTTCTTTTATTAAATCTTCTATATCAATCTCGCCTTCTGCTGCAACGATTTTTGTCTTTCTTTCATCTCCGAATTTATCTCTTATTTCGATTAGCTCTTCTTTTATTATTTCAAATACTAATCTTTCACTATTTAAAATGTCTCTTAAATGTGCAATTAATTCCATTAATTGATTATATTCTTCTTCTATTTTTTCACGTTGCAAACCTGATAGTGTTTTTAGCCTCATATCTAGAATTGCTTGTGCCTGTATGTCTGATAAGCCAAATCTTTCCATCAATCTTTCTTTTGGATCATCATAAGATGAACGGATGATGTTGATTACTTCGTCGATGTTGTCTAGTGCGATTTTTAATCCTTCTAAGATGTGTGCTCTGGCTAGTGCTTTGTCTAGCTCGAATTGTGTTCTTCTTAGGATTACAGCTTTTCTATGGTCTATGTAACAGTCAATACATTGTCTTAGTGTTAATATTTTTGGCTCTCCATTTACTAATGCAAGCATTATAATTCCAAATGTTGTTTGCATTTGTGTGTGTTTGAATAGTTGATTTAATACTACTTGCGGATTGGCATCTTTTTTTAGTTCTATTACCACTCTTACTTTTTCTTTTCTGTCTGATTCATCTCTACATTCAGAAATACCTTCTACTTTCTTTTCTTTTGAAAGGTCTGATATTGTTTTGATTAGGTTTGCTTTGTTTACTTGATATGGTAATGATGATACTATGATTCTTTGTTTGTTTCCACTCATTTCTTCAATTTCTGTTTCTGCTCGTAATGTAATTTTTCCTCTTCCTGTTTTGTATGCTTGTTTAATGCCTTCTATCCCTAAAATTATACCTTCCGTTGGAAAATCTGGTCCTTTTATAACACTCATTAAATCTTCATCTGTTACTTCATCTTCGTCAATTACTTTTATTATTCCATTTATTACTTCTGTTAGGTTATGTGGTGGTATATTTGTTGCCATTCCAACTGCAATTCCTGAAGAACCGTTTATTAATAGTGCTGGTATTCTAGCTGGTAATACTGTTGGTTCTTGTAATCTGTCGTCATAGTTTG
>CANQTZ010000102.1 GCA_947626865.1 uncultured Clostridia bacterium | reverse complement strand
TCTTTCAAATTTACCTTAGTGTAATCCAAAGTTCAGGTTATAAATATAAAAAACGGAAATTACTTTTATAATTTACAAAAAAATATTTGCCCTAAAAAATTTATCAAAAAACTTGACATTTATACTAAAAATATGTTATTATATGTCTATGTTAATATTAAAACAATAATATGGACACGGTAAGTAAAGAAAACTTATAGAGAGCTAAAAATATGCTGGAATTTTAGCAAGAATTTATTTATTTATTATCACCATATTAGTTCTTTCCTTGAAATATTATATAGATTAGAGGAAGGCGTAATCTGCGTTAAAGACAAATAAGAGAATAGTAAATGAATTTTACTATTAAGATAGGTGGTACCACGGAATTTATGCTATTTCGCCCTATTATTGGGAGAGAAATAGCTTTTTTGTTTTCTAAAAAATACTTTTATAGAAGTAATTATATAGTTTTTAAATTTTATAACATATAAAAAAGAAAGGAATGAGTTTTTAAATGAAAAAAGTAGAAACATCTTTTGATTTTATTGAAATGGAGCATAATATCCTAGATTTTTGGGAAAAAGAACAGTGTTTCAAAAAATTGCAAGAAAAAAATAAAAATGGAAAAACATTTAGATTTTTAGACGGACCTATAACAGCTAATAATCCTATGGGAATACATCATGCATGGGGAAGAACTCTAAAGGATATTTTCTTAAGATACAAAGGAATGAATGGTTATACATCGCATTATAGAAATGGTTTTGACGGTCAAGGATTATGGATTGAGGTTGAAGTTGAAAAAGAATTAGGTTTTAAAGATAAGAAAGATATTGAAAAATATGGATTAGAAAATTTTACGAAAAAATGTATGGATAGAGTACAACATTTTTCGAAAGTTATAACAGAGCAGTCTAAAAGATTAGGTCAATGGATGGACTGGGATAATTCTTATTATACTAATACTGAAGAAAATATAACTTCAATATGGCATTTTCTAAAAAAGTGTCATGAAAAAGGTATGATTAAACAATCTTTTAGACCAATGCCTTGGTGTCCAAGGTGTGGAACTTCTTTATCAGAACATGAAATGTCTGGATCATATAAGCAAATTATCCATAATGCAGTATTTTTTAAATTACCATTAAAAGGAACAGATAGCAAAACTGTTGTATGGACAACAACACCATGGACTTTATCTTCTAATGTTGCTTTAGCTGTAAATCCTGAAATTGATTATGCAAAAGTAAAAGTAAAATCAGATGAAAAATATTTAATATTAGCAAAAAATGCAATTAAAATTTTAGGTGAAGATAAATTAGAGGTCATAGACATTTTTAAAGGTGAGAAGTTAGTTGGATTAGAATATGAAACTTGTTTTGAAGAATTTGAAAAACAAAAAGGTATAATACATAAAGTAGTTGCTTGGGAAGATGTTGCTAATGATGAAGGAACTGGCATTGTTCATATTGCACCTGGTTGTGGTGTAGAAGATTTTGAGTTGGGAAAAAGAGAAGGACTAGCAACAATTATTCCAATAGATGATTCTGGTGTTATAATAGATGGTTTTGGATTTATGACAGGTAAGAACACAAAAGAAGTTGCTGAATATGTATTTAAAGAATTAGAAAAAAGAAATAAATTATATAAAGTTGAAGCACACGAGCATAGTTATCCTGTTTGTTGGAGATGTAAAAATGAAGTAGTATTTAAAGCAGTAAAAGAGTGGCACATTGATAGTGATATGATTAGAGATAAACTAATAGCTGAAGCAAAAAAGGTAAAGTGGAATCCAGAATTTGCAGGAAAAAGGATGGAAGATTGGCTAAAAAATATGGGGAATTGGGCTATTTCAAGAAAAAGATTTTATGGATTACCACTTCCAATATATCATTGTGATAGTTGTGATAAGGTAACAGTTATTGGATCAAGAAAAGAATTAAAAGAATTATCAACAGATCCCCAAAAGGTTGACTCTTTACCAGATTTACACAGACCTTGGATTGATAAAATAGAAATTATATGTCCTAATTGTGGGAAAACTGTAACAAGGATTCCAGATGTTGGAGATTGTTGGTTAGATGCAGGTATAACTCCTTTCTCTACATTGAAATACTTTAAAGATAAAGAATATTGGAAAAAGAATTTTCCAGCAGAATGGGTTACTGAGATGAATGAGCAAATTCGTTTATGGTTTTATGCAATTCTATTTATGTCAGTTGTATTAGAAGAAAAGGCACCTTATGAATCCGTACTAACATATGGAGCAGTTGTAAAAGAAGATGGTGGTAAATTTTCTAAATCAGGTTATATGATTAAATTTGATGAAGCAGCAGAAAAAATGGGAGCGGATACGGCAAGATACTTGTATGCAGGCGCACCTACTAATAATGATGTAAGATTTGGATATAATTTAGGTGATGAAATAAGAAGAAAACTATTAAACTATTGGAATATTTATGTATTTTTTAATACTTATGCTATATTAGATATGCCAAAATTAGAAAAGTATAAATTAGATGAGTCAAAACTAGAAAAAACAGATAGATGGATAATTGCAAGGGTAAATAGTTTTATAGAAAACGCAACAGCGTACATGGAAAATTATAATACTCCTAATTTAATCAAAGAATTTGAAATATTAGTAGATGAAATATCTAATTTTTATATTAGAGTAAATAGAAGAAGATTTTGGAAAATGGGAAAAGATGCTGATAAGATACAAGTTTTCTATATACTTTATCAAGCAATTAAGAAGATTTCACAAGTGATGGCTCCAATTATACCTTTTATGACTGAAGAAATTTGGCAAAATATGGTTAGGACATTTGAACCAAACGAAGAAATATCAATACATCTTTCAAGTTATCCAAAATTAGATAAAGAACAGCTAAATGAAAAAATACTACAAGAAGTTGAAGAAACAAGAAAAATTATAAATTTAGGTTTAATGCTTAGAAATTCAAAACAATTAAAAGTTAAACAACCACTTTCTAAAATGTATATTATTTCTGAAAATAATATTGAAAATTTAATAAAAGATTTTGGTAATATTATAAAAGAAGAATTAAATATAAAAGAAATAGAGATAGATAAAAATACTAGTAAAATAAATAATCAATATTTAGTTGTTAATTTTAAAGAAGCTGGGAAATTGTTAAAATCTAAAATTCAACAGTTTAAACAGAAAATAGTTGAATTAAGTGATGTTGACATGGATAAACTTGTGCAAATGTATAATGATGAAACATGTAATACTGTTTATGTTGAAGGTTTTGGTAATATTCCAAAAGAAGCATTTTTAGTGAATGAGAAACCAAAAGATAATATTGTGCTTATAAATGAAAATATTTTTACAATTGCTTTGGATACAACATTAAATGAAGATTTAATAGTTGAAGGATTAGAAAGAGAATTAACACGTGCAATACAAGTATTAAGAAAAGAAGCTGGATTTAGAATTGAACAGAAAATAGAATTATCAATTACAACTAGTGGAGCGTTATTAAACAAAGTATTAAACAAATATTTAGATGAAATTAAAAATGAGACTTTAACTGACACTTTTAGCAATAAGAAAATAACCGATTATGATATTGAGAAAACATTTAATTTCAATGAAGAAAATGTTGTTATAACTTTGAAGGGATTAAAATAAAAATAGGGACTTCCAATGGAAGCCCCTATTTTCCCTTTTGTCAATTACTTATGAAACAACATAATACAGAAACTAGCAATAATTACTTATGAAATAACATAGTACGGAAGCCAGCAATGTTTACTTTTCTTGAAAGAGGTTCCTTAAAAAAGCGACAAGCAACCGGCCAATCTCGTCCATTTATTCGGTACTGACCAGATCTAAGCACAATACAATTGTCTTTATATCTTTCTTGGGAAAATTCAAATACATTACCAGCTAAATCATTGATGTTTAATATAGCCCATTTTTTTTCATAACCAGAAGGTAATAGTTTTTCAATAGCATCTTCGCTATAAAATTTGTCATTGTTAGCATAATTTCCTAAATAAGTAGAATCATCTATGATTTCTGATTTAGTTTTAGTACCGCTTTGGATAATCCATTGACAAATAGAATCGTATGCTGATCCAAAAACTATACAATGTTCAATATCATCACAGTTTGTTTTAAAGGATGCTTCATATTCTAATACTTGGTCATAGCTTTTTTCAATAATAGGTAATTTTCCTGCTTTAAATACTACACGTCCATTCTCAAAAGATGCGGTATTGCATGCAAAATAAAAGCCACCCCATTCAAGAATACTGTTTACAACTTTTTTGGGAACTGTTTCATTCCAACCTTCTAGCGAAAAATCGTCATCGTACCAATTTCTTCTGCCAAATTTTGAATTGTAAGAGATTCCGTCTAATGTACCATTACTCTCTAACCAACCTACTGGAATCCAAACAAATTCATTGCCGAAATCATCTGAAATAACAAAGCCAGTATTCCACGTTCCTGTTACATAAGTAAAGCCCTTTGGAATAAACGGATTTTGATAACATTCAGTTGATAGTGTCAAAAATCTCCGTTCATCTTTCATAATGTCGTACCTCCTAAAGTATAATATTTATGCTATTGCATTATTGTGATTATAGCACAATCAACATAATATGTCAAATTCGGTAAAAAAATAATAGTAGCTTACTTGTTTCGGTGACTTGAAATAGTAACTTCCGTTTGTAAAAGTAAAATCCGTATGTAAGAGAAACGTCAACTTTTAGAAGTTTT
>CANQTZ010000101.1 GCA_947626865.1 uncultured Clostridia bacterium | reverse complement strand
AAGGAGGATTCGAATATGAAATGGGTTGAAAGATTATGCAATGCATTTGATGAAAAATATGAAGAGGGTATAAAACAAGGTATTAGTCAAGGCATTAAACAAGGAAAAAAACAAGGCATTAGTCAGGGTATTTTAAGTGTGGCTAAAAATATGTTAAAAGATAATGTGAAGATAGAAGATATTAAAAAGTTTACTGGTTTATCTAAAAAGGAAATTCAAGATTTGAAATTGCAATGTTAAATTGTAATAACTTATTTAGCCAAACTATTTTTTACTATATTATTAGTTTAAAATCTTTTTCAGTTTAAACTTATTTTCTTGTTTTACAAAATCTTCAAATTTCCAATAATTTAAATTAATCCAGTAAAAAAAGAGAATTTATTATTCTCTTTCATCAGTTTGTTTCTTGTTTGTTTGATTTTGTTTGTCATTATTTATTTTGCTACTTATTTCTTTTAAGTTTTTTGATGTGAAATATCCAGTAGCATTATAGTCATTGTCATTTGTAATATATCCTTGTAATTCCCAATCACCTTTTGTATTATTTGTAAATCGTTGTAAATCTTCTTGTGGTATACTTTCTAAGTACTTTAGTAAATCTAAATCAAGTATTCTCATTTGTTTACCTCCATCTTTTTTATATATCACACAATAATTATATATTTTATCTTTTTATTTGTCAATATAGAAAATTACAAACAATTTTAACATTTATTTGTAACATAAAATTAAGACAAAAAATAAAATTTTACTTAAATAGTTGTATTTGCAAAGATTTTTTGATAAAATAGAAAATATCTAATAGATATAGTTGAGGTGATTAATATGCCAAATAAAGTTCAAAAAATACTTGATATTTTTATGGGAGAAGTAAAAATAATATTAGGAAGTAGATTAAAGAAAATAGTATTATATGGTTCATATGCAAGAGGTGATTATAATAAAAATTCAGATATTGATATTATGATTTTAACAGATTTGACGGATAAAGAAATAAGTGAGTATAGTATGAAAATATGGGAAAAATGTGCTGATATAGAAATAGATGAAGAAATTGTAATTTCACCATTAATAAGAAATATAGATAATTTTGAAGCATGGTCAGATGTAAAACCATTTTATATGAATATTATAAATGAAGGAGTGGTATTAGTTGGAGAAAAAAACTAGCAAAGAGTTTGCATTATATAGATTAGAAAGAGCAAAAGAAGAATGTGAAACAGCAAAATTATTATATAGAGAAAATAAATTATTAGCAGCTAATAATAGAGCATATTATTCAATATTTTATGCAATTAGAGCAGTATTTGCAATGGAAAAGATTGATTTTAAAAGACATAAAGATGTATTAGCATATTTTAATAAAAATTATGTTAAAACAGAAATTTTTCCTAGACAAATGGGAAGAAAGATAATAATGGCTTCTAAAGTAAGGGAAGATAGTGATTATGATGAAAAGTATGAACCAAGTGCTGATGCCACTTTGTTACAAATTGGAACAGCTGAAGAATTAATAGAATTAGTAGAAAAATATTTAGAAAGGGACGATTAGTATGTTAAAATTCACAAAAATGCAGGGGCTAGGGAATGATTACGTTTATATGGATGCAATCCATCAAAAAATAGAAAACGAATCATCTCTAGCTCAATTTGTCAGTAACAGGCACTTTGGAATAGGGTCAGATGGACTAATTTTAATTTGCAAAAGTGATGTTGCAGATTTCAAAATGAAAATGTATAATGCAGACGGAAGTCAAGCAGAAATGTGCGGAAATGGAATACGATGTGTTGGAAAGTTTGTTTATGATAAAGGATTAACTAATAAAAAACAAGTAACCATTGAAACACTAGCAGGAATTAAAACATTAAATTTAAACATAGTAGAAGGAAAAGTTGAAACAGTAAAAGTAGATATGGGCAAGCCAATTTTAGAACCAACTGAAATACCAGTTAAAACTACTCAAAAACCAGTAAAAAGTTTAAAATTAAATGCAAAAGACAGGGAATTTGAATTTGCATGTGTATCTATGGGAAACCCACATGCAATCACAAAAGTAGAAGATGTTAAAAATTTTGATGTTGCAAAATATGGTAGTGTAATAGAAATAGATCCAATATTCCCTAACAAAACAAATGTAGAATTTATAGAAATAGTAGATAAAAATAACATTAAGATGAGAGTATGGGAAAGAGGAGCAGGAGAAACTTTAGCTTGTGGAACTGGAGCATGTGCTAGTGTAGTTGCTTGTAATATCCAAGAGCTAACCAATAGACATGTTTATGTAGAATTATTGCGGAGGAACTTTAGAAATTGAATGGAACCAAGAAGATAGCCATGTTTATATGACAGGACCAGCAGTAACAGTTTTTGAAGGAGAAATTTAAATAATTAAGGAGGAGAGGTTATGAGCCTTATAAATGAAAATTTTTTAGATTTACAAGAGAGTTATTTGTTTTCAACAATAGCCAAGAAAGTTGAAAAATTTACTAAAGAAAATCCTGATAAAAAAATAATTAAATTAGGAATAGGGGATGTTACAAAACCAATTGTACCAGCATGTTTAGAGGCAATGCATAAGGCAGTAGAAGAAATAGGTACAAAACATGGATTTAAAGGATATGGACCAGAACAAGGATATGAATTTTTAAGAAATGTGATTGTAGAAAACGATTATCAAGCAAGAGGAATAGACATTGATGCAGATGAAATATTTGTTTCAGATGGGGCAAAATGTGATTGTGGCAACATAGTAGATATTTTTGCTCAAAACAATAAAGTTGCAATAACTGATCCAGTATATCCAGTTTATTTAGATACAAATGTAATGTCAGGAAGAGCAGGTAGTTTTAAAGATGAAACACAAACTTATGAAAATATTGTATATTTACCAGTAACAGCAAAAAATGACTTTAAACCAGAATTGCCAAAAGAAAAGGTAGATTTAATTTATTTATGTTTCCCAAACAATCCAACTGGGACAGTACTAGATAAAGAAGAATTAAAAAAATGGGTAGATTATGCCAAAGAAAATCAAGCAATTATATTATATGATGCAGCCTATGAGGCTTTTATAACTCAAAAAGATATTCCTCATAGTATTTATGAAATAGAAGGGGCAAAAGATGTTGCTATTGAATTTAAAAGTTACTCAAAAACAGCAGGATTTACAGGTGTTAGATGTGCTTATGTAGTAATCCCTAAAAATGTAAATGGATATACAAAAACAGGTGAAAAGGTAAGTTTAAACAAATTGTGGAAACGTAGAACTAGCACAAAATTTAATGGAGTATCTTATATTGTACAAAAAGCAGCAGAAGCAACATACTCAGAAGAAGGAAAAAAACAAATTAAGGAAAATATAAACTTTTATCTAAGAAATGCTAAAATCATTAAAGAAGGCTTAGAACAAGCAGGATTTACCGTATATGGTGGTGTAAATTCACCTTATATTTGGCTAAAAGTGCCAGAAGGTTTAACATCTTGGGAGTTTTTTGATAAATTATTAGAAGAAGTAAATATAGTTGGAACTCCAGGAAGTGGCTTTGGTCCAAGTGGTGAAGGATATTTTAGATTAACAGCATTTGGAACCAAAGAAGATTCAATAGAAGCAATTGAAAGAATCAAAAAAGGCTTTTAATTGTAATTCCCAACTGCATAACAGACTTTAATACAAAGTGGGTTAATAATTATTAATCCGCTTTATAAAAAAATTTAAAAAAGTAGTTGACAAATTATGGAAAAAGTATTAAAATAACAAATAGTTAAAATCAAAAAAATTCATTCAAATATTTTTATTAAAAAATTAGAATCAATTTTAACCCATTAAAATCTAAAAAAATCTTATATAGTTTAAATATCTGAGGTCATATTTATTATAATCCCCAAAATAATAAACACGTCATTTTTTAGCTTTCCAACAATCCCCATAATTTAGTCTAAGAAATTGTCATATACATATCCCCTTTAACGACCTCAGATATTTAAGCTATATAAGTAGAAAGGACAAAATGTTAGCAATTACCAAAAGTATGGCACTACAAGGATTACAAGGATATCTTGTTTCAATTCAAGTAGATATATCAGCAGGCTTACCAGACTTTCAAATTGTAGGTTTACCAGATACAAGTGTAAAAGAATCAAAAGAAAGAGTAAAAACAGCCATAAAAAATTCGAACATGGAATTTTTAAGTAGAAAAATAGTTGTTAATTTATCACCAGCAAGTACCAAAAAAGAAGGTTCTATGTTTGATTTATCAATTGCTGTAGGAATTATAATGGCAAACCAAAAAGTTCTGAAACCAAAAATAGAACAAATTTTAAAAGAAACAGTTTTAGTAGGAGAATTATCATTAAATGGAAATATAGAAAAAACAAAAGGAATCCTACCAATATGCATAGAAGCACAAAGATTAGGCATAAAAAGGATAATTCTACCAAAGCAAAATGCGCAAGAAACCAACTATATAAAAGGGATAGAAATATTACCAGTAAGCAATTTGAAAGAAGTAATAGCATATTTAGAAGGTAAATATAAAATAGAAAAAGAAAAAAGTAAAAATATTGAATTAAATCCAATGAACCAATACGATGTAGATTTTTCAGAAGTAAAAGGTCAAGAAAATGCTAAAAGAGCATTAGAAGTAGCTGCTGCTGGAGGACACAATTGCCTGTTAATCCGGAAATCCAGGTGTAGGCAAAACAATGCTTGCTAGAAGATTACCAACAATTTTGCCAGATATGAAATTAGAAGAAGCATT
>CANQTZ010000100.1 GCA_947626865.1 uncultured Clostridia bacterium | reverse complement strand
TATTTTTTAATAACTGCGTAAGCGACCAAACGAGTGAAACGAGTGCGATTGGAGCAACTTACATACTAGTATTTTTTATTATGGAAGTTGCGACACACAAAGTTATGAAAAAATACAATTATTCAACCCACTTTATTAAAAGTCTGTAATTTGTTGGTCCCCCCGAATTGTTACAAATAAATAATATATTAATATTTTGACCATATAAGTGTAAAATTGGCTGTGAATTGTAACAATAACTACTGAGCTGAAATATAAAAAGAGGCTGAATAAAACAGCCTCTAATTTACATTTGTTGATTTCCAGGGATAAAGTAATCAACTACACCATAGATTAATGCACCAATAATGGCAGCCATCCAAGATATAGAATATCCTGCTACAAAGAATTGAGTAACATATAAAACAATTGCTGCAAGCGCGAAGCCTACAAATCCTTTACCAAATGGACTAGCATGTAAACCAGTAAATTTGATAACTAAATAATCAATAACAGTTAAAACAATTGCAGCAATTACTAAAGTCCAAAAACTATTAATTGTAAATCCAGGTGTAAAAAATGCAGTGATAGCCAAAACTACTGCAGAAGCAACTAATCTACCAATTATTTGCCAAGCAGTAGAAGCTCCTGATTTTGTTTGATTCCCTTGAGCCTCTTGCATAAGTCCAACCTCCTTAGAATATAAAATTCATAATGTAAAATTTTAAAAGGTTCTAAAATTATTATTCACAAAAAATAATAAATTATTCAAAAAAAAGCGTATAAAAAAGTTAAAATTTGTAAAAAATAAGACAAAGTATAATCAACAAAAATAAAAAGAAAGAGTGTTTAACTATGTTAATTACATTTTTTAGAGCTATTATTTTATATATCATTGTGCTAATAGTAATGAGATTAATGGGAAAAAGGGAAATAGGACAATTGCAACCATTTGAACTTGCAATTTCAATTATGATAGCAGATTTAGCATCAATTCCAATGACAGAAACAGGAGTTCCAATTTTCAATGGAATTGTACCAATATTAGGGCTATTAGTTATGCATTTAATTATTTCAATAATTAATATGAAAAGTTTAAAAGCGAGAGAAGTTATTTGTGGGAAACCAAGAATTTTAATTTATAGAGGAAAGATTGATGAAAAGGCATTACGAAAAGAAAGATTTACAATTAATGAACTGCAAGAAAGACTAAGAGGAAATAATGTTGTTAATTTAGGGGATGTGGAATATGCAATTTTAGAAACAAGTGGACAAGTAACAGTAATACAAAAACCAGAAAAACGAAATACAATTCCAGAAGACTTTAACATCACTCCAGATTATGAAGGAATACCATATGATTTAGTGATAGATGGAAAAATTATGGAAAAGAATTTGCAGGCAATTGGAAAAAATTACGAATGGTTAAAAAAGCAGGTGGAAAAATTTAATATCAAACCAGAAGAAGCTTTAGTAGTGACAATAGATGGAAAGGGTCAAATATTTTGTCAAAAAAAAGAAGAAGGATAGATGAGGAGATTAAAAAATGTTAAAAGAAAGTATAATTAGCATTGTTGTGATAATTGCTATATTTTTAGGAAACTATGCAACGCAAAATAATACCAAAGAGAATATAGAGGAATTAACACAAGAGCTAGGAGATTTAAAGAATGCATTAACACAAGAAGAAATAAATCATGAAACAGTAAAACAAGAAACTGAAAAAATATATCAAGAATGGGGAGAAAAGCATGATCAATTAGCATATTTTATAGAACATAATGAATTAGAAAAAATTGAAACAGAACTAACAGGAATGAAAAGCAGAATTGAAACGCAAGAATATCATGATTCTATTGATGGATTAGACAAAAGCGTTTTTTTATTAAAGCATCTTGAGGATAAATATGCTTTTAATTTGCAAAATGTATTTTAAAAGACATGTAATTTCAATTACATGTCTTTTTGCTAATTTTGATTACTATTTTCAACTTGAGAATATTTTTTCAACTTCTCATAAACTAAGGCATTAATTGTACCAGCAGGGAAGTGACCATCTTTATCCTTTTTACCAGCAGGAACACCTGTTAAAACTTCAATTCCTTCTTCAATAGTAGAAACTGAATAAATATGGAATTTCTTATCTTTAACAGCTTCAACAATTTCATCTGATAATTGCAATTGTTCTACATTTTGAACTGGTATCATAACCCCATGAGAACCATCTAAACCTCTCATTTTACAAATTTGATAGAAGCCTTCTATTTTTTCATTAACACCACCAATTGGCTGAATTTGTCCTTTTTGATTAACAGAACCAGTAACAGCAATAGATTGATTAATAGGAATTCCAGATAAACTAGAAAGTAATCCATATAATTCAGTACTAGAAGCACTATCTCCATCTACACCATTATATAACTGTTCAAAACAAATACTTGCAGTTAAACATAGAGGAATATCTTGTGCAAACATTTCTCCTAAATATCCACTTAAAATCAAAACACCTTTAGAATGAGAAGGACCAGAAATTTCAACTTCTCTTTCAATATTAATAATACCAGATTTACCAGTATAAGTATTTACTGTAATCTTTGCTGGTTTTCCAAAAGTATAGTCGCCAATAGTCATAACAGTTAATCCATTTAATTGGCCAACTTCAAATCCAGATGTATTAATTAAAAGTGAATTTTCTTTTATCATTTCTACATATCTACTATCATATTTTTTTACTCTTTCAACACGTTCTTGTAATGCTTTATCAACAAATTTTGCAGTAACTATTTTTGATTTAGAAAGTTTTGCCCAAGTAGCAGCTTCAGCAACAACTTGTGTTAAATCATCAAATCTTGTTGAAACTTTATGATGGTTACCAGCAAGTTTTGAACCATATTCTACTAAACGGGCCATACCTGACTTGTCCAAGTGTGGTAATCCTTCAGCTTCGCAAAAACCATGTACAATTTGTGATAATTTATGAAGATTATCACGATTAATAGTAGCATCATCTTCAAATTCTACTTTAATTTTAAACAATTTTCTAAAATCAGAATCCATAGATAAAAGAGTCTGATAAATAGAAGCATTACCAATTAAAATAACCTTCAAATTTAAAGGAATAGGCTCAGGTTTTAAAGAAACAAGAACCATAGAAGAACGTTGATCGGCAGTATTTTCAATACCTACTTGTTTCATTCTTAATGCCTTTTTCAAATTTTCGTAACACATTGGATTAGCAAGCAAATCTTTTGCTTGAAAAATAATATATCCTCCATTTGCAAGTTGCATAAGACCAGGCTTTAACATAGTATGGTCAGTCTTTAATGAACCATAATAATTTTCGTATTCTAGAGAACCAAAAATATTATGATAAGAATAATTAGAGTCCATAATAACAGGTACACCTTCACGATTAGAATTATCAACAAATAAATTAACACGATAATTCAAACAAGGATTAGGCTTTTTCGCAACAGGGGTAGTCTGAGGGGAAGGTTGGGGAGCATTTTCATCTTCTAAAAATACAGGTATATTTTTTAGTACATCTTGCTTAACATCATTTAAAAATTTATTAATTTTCTTATTTCTTTTATATTTTGATTTTAAGAAATTAATATGAACATTAACTGTAAGTAAAGCAACATTAGATTGCCATTCAGAAATTTTCTTATCAGATTGGCGTTCAATTTCTTTAATTTGACTAATTACTTCCATAATTTGTTCTTGAACTAGTAAAGATTTTTCTTCATAATCTTGTTTAGTAGCCTCATCTAATTTGTCAAACTCATCTTCCTCAATAACCTTACCATCCACAATAGGCATCATATAAATGCCATTTTGTGCAGCTTTTACCTGAAAGTTATGTTTAGAAGCATTTTGATTTAGCTTTTCTAATAAAGCAGAACGTTTACCTTCAAACTCTTGCTTGATTAAAGCCTTTTCTTTTTCGAAATCATCATTATTAAAAGTCTTTTTAATATCCTTTCGAATTTCTTTAATAAAGCCATCCATAGCTTCTTTAAATTCTTTACCTTGTCCAGAAGGTAATTCCACAGCAATTGGCTCATTTGGATTATCGAAATTATAAATATAACACCAATCTGAAGGCGCTTTCTGTTTTAAAGCAATTTTGTCTAAATAATTCTTCGTGTACATTGTTTTTCCAACTCCGGCTAGGACCTTCTAAATACAAATTATAACCCTTTACATTAACTTGCAATCCAAATTCCAAAGCCTTAATACCACGATCTTGTCCAATTCCAGATTGGATAGGCTCCAATTCCTCTGTAGTTTCAAAATCGAATTGATTTACATCACAATTCATTTTTAAGTTTTTATAGCTTAATTCATTTTTTGTTTTCATTTGTTTCCTCCATTTTCTTCTTATTATATCCAGTATATACTTATTTTATATTACATATTAAAAAAAGTAAAGTAAAAATTTAAAAAAATTAAATGTGTCATTTGGGATGTGCCGTTTGGGACAGGCACCAACGATACATCAATGTGCCATCTGGGACAGGCACTAACGATACATCAATGTGCCATTTGGGACAGGTATTAATGATATATTTATGTGCCATCTAAGAAATTTGTGCATCATTGTATTAATATATGCTAATTTGAAATACCGCATAAGTAGCTAAACAAGCGAAACTAAGTAGCAATTGGAGCACTTACATAATATTTTTTATTTATGGAAGTTGCACATATAAAGTATAAAAATTAATACATATTAATACAAAAAGTGTCAAAAATTATTTAAAATGTATCATTGATACCTGTCCCAAATGATACATTGATGTATCGTTGGTGCCTGTCCCAGATGGCACATTGATGTATCGTTGGTGCCTGTCCCAAACGGCACATCTCAAATGGTTACAATTCACAGCCAAAATAAAAAATGTAATAAAAATGAAAAGAAAATGTAAAATAAAAAAGTCATAAAAAGTTC
>CANQTZ010000099.1 GCA_947626865.1 uncultured Clostridia bacterium | reverse complement strand
GAATATTAAGTAAGGCAAATACAGCAAAAGAGGAGACACAAAGAGAGGATGCAAAGGAGCAGGCTAAATTAGATATAGCAGCATATGTAACAGACGAATTAGCAAAAGGTGGAGACGGAAGTATAACGAATGAAGTAATAAAAGGAATATTAACAGGAAAAGATTACGTAGAAGGAGAGCCAGGAGACGATAGTTTCACAAGTAAAACTGGACAAGAAATACCATATTCAGAGTTATATGGAAAAATAGGAGATACAGGAGAAACAGGAGGAAGTTTGCCATCAACAGAAGAAACGACGCCATATTTGCCAAGTAGTGAATTTAGCAAAAAAGAAGGAACTGACTTAGACACAGGATTAGTAATAAAAGATGGAAGTGGAAATAGTTACGTATGGATAGAAGTGCCAAAGAGCATATATACTAATACAAAGTATACTACTGAAGCAACAACGCAAGTAGCTACGCCAACTAATTCAGACGATTACACAAATATAGAAAAAGTATTACAAAACTATGCAAGTGATTACAGAAGAAATAGCAGTTATAAAGACGAATGGTATTCAGAAGAGCAAAGTGGATTAGCATCAAAAGAAGAATATGATAATTTAAAACATAAGATGTTAAAAAGTGTATATGAAAATGGAGGGTTCTGGATAGGGCAATACGAGATGGGATATGAGTTGAAAAATGATGAAACTGTAAGATATTTTGCTGATAAAAAAGAACATACAGCAGATAAAACACCAGTATGTAAAGAAGGAGCATACCCATACAATTTTGTAACATGTAGTCAAGCACAAGAAAAAGCAAGCAGTATAAATTCTGGAGAATGTGAAAGTAGTTTAATGTTTGGAATCCAATGGGATTTAGTGATGAAGCATATAGAAACTAAAAAAGGAAAGACACAAGATGAATTAAAAGAAGATTCAAAAGAATGGGGAAATTACAAAAATGCAAATTTTGATGTTACAAAAGGAAAGTATTCAACTGATAATGGACAAACTTTTAAAGATGTAACAGAAGAAACAGAACAGAAATATACAAAGCCAGTAAATACAAAAGTCTTATTAACAACAGGAGCAGAAGTAGAAGAAAGTGGAAAGAAACGGAAGAAATAGTGTATTAAATATATATGATATAGCAGGAAATGTAGGTGAGTGGACATTAGAACAGAGCGGTGATGATTATTCCTACCTTCGGTCCTTGTTGCCTTAGAGACTCCGATTTGCTGGATGGAATCGTGGGTCCAGCTTCTAACCGCAGTTTCAATAGCACTTCCGGTACCTTCGCTGACGTTGGTTTTCGCCCAGCTTTGTATAAGTAGGACTGTACGCTGTGAAAACTAACCTAAAACATAGCGAGAGACTAGTTTACAGCAACAGCAATTTAAAAGACATTAGTGAGAAACATAAAGGAGGCACATATATAAAGTACAAATAAATTAAATAAGGACGGGCGTTTGTTATGCTCAAAGCATTACAAACGCCCAAAATGTAGGCATCAATAGGGTATTTTAAGATTTCAACTTTTAATACCAATGTACTAAATAGCGTGTGTCATGAGAAAGTTGATTATAATGTATGAAATACATTATAATCAACTTTCAAAACTATATAAACGATGGTAGTAGGTCTACTGCAATCGCTATTCAGGTAGAGATTGCAAACCACTCTAAGGTGCTGAGCTCAAAAGGTATGGTTCTGAGCGTTAGAGAAAAGGCAACAAAAGTTGTCAGGTGAGTAGTTTGAAAGAATGTAAGCTTTCATTTCTATGTGTGCCTTTAGAGCGAAGCGAGAAAGGAATGGAATTTATTATGGAGATGAATGACGAGGCAAATAATCTGTAAAAATTTTCAAAAACTGTTGACAGAAGGGCTATAAGCGTTGTATAATAGATAAGCATGAATTAAGCGTTGAAGCCAAATGTGGCTACACTGCTACAAACAAGTGCAGTGGAGGGAACTTTGGTGGAGTATGTTATGGCAAAGACCAGGCGGTAAGAAATGTACTTATCCCAAAATTATCATGCACATTTTGGGCTTTTATATAGGTGATATTCAAAACACCAGAGTGCGTTTTAGCTTGCCAAGGTAATTTCGATAGCAAACCAAGCTATCTCCGGCAAAAGCCGAAAAAGAAAATCAAAAAGAAGGAGGGAAAATTACAATGGCAAACACAACAATAGCAACAAGTGAAAAAATAAGAATAAGACTAAAAGCATATGACCATGTAATTTTAGAACAGTCTGCTGTAAAGATAGTAGATACTGCTAAAAAAACAGGAGCAAAGGTTTCAGGTCCTATTCCATTACCTACACAAAAGGAAATCGTAACAATTTTGCGTTCTCCACACAAAGACAAAGACTCAAGAGAACAATTCGAAATGAGAACACATAAAAGAGTAATCGATATACTTTATCCAACACAAAAAACAGTTGATAGTTTAATGAAATTAGAATTGCCAGCTGGTGTTGATATTGAAATAAAATTGTAAACATTACTACATAATATATGTAGCAACAAAACCAAGCTGGTAAGAATTAGGAAACCAGCCAATAGTTAGGAGGAAAGAAAAAATGAAAAAAGGAATTATCGGAAAAAAAATCGGAATGACACAAATCTTTGATGAAAAAGGAAATGTAATTCCAGTAACTGTTATTGAAACAGCAGGAAATATAGTAGCACAAGTAAAAACAGTAGAAACAGATGGATACAATAGTATTCAATTAGGATATGGCGAAGTAAAAGATAAACACATTAATAAACCAGAAGCAGGACATTTTGCAAAAGCTAAATTACCTAAGAAAAAACACTTAAGAGAATTTAGATTAGATTCAATTGAAGGGTACAAAGTAGGTGACGAAGTAAAAGCAGATATTTTTGCTGAAGGAGAAAAAGTAGACGTACAAGGAATCTCAAAAGGAAAAGGATTCCAAGGTGTTATAAAAAGACATGGACAACATAGAGGACCAATGGGACATGGTTCAATGTATCATAGAAGACCAGGTTCAATGGGATCTACTTCAACACCAGGTAGAGTATTCAAAGGTAAAAAACTACCAGGACATATGGGAAGAGTTACTGTAACAATCCAAAACCTAGATGTTGTAAAAGTAGATATGGATAAAAACGTTATATTAGTAAAAGGAAGTGTTCCAGGACCAAAAGGAACAATTTTAAAAGTAAAATCAGCTATAAAGGTTACTAAATAGAAGGAAGGAGGAAAAGAAAAATGCCAAAAGTAGACGTATATGATTTAAAAGGTAAAAAAGTAAAAGATATTGAATTGTTAGATAGTGTATTTGGAATTGAACCAAATGAAGCAGTAGTACATAGTGTACTTGTAAATTATTTAGCAAATCAAAGACAAGGTACACAAAGTACAAAAACAAGAGCAGAAGTTTCTGGTGGTGGTAAAAAACCATGGAGACAAAAAAGAACAGGTAGAGCAAGACAAGGTTCAACAAGAAGTCCACAATGGACAAAAGGTGGAATTGCTTTAGGACCAAAACCACGTACTTATCGTTATACTGTTAACAAAAAAGAAAGAAGATTAGCAGTGAAATCAGTTTTAAGTTCAAAAGTAGCAGAAAAAGAATTAACAGTAGTAGATAAATTAGAATTAAAAGAAATAAAAACAAAAACAATGGTAAGAGTTTTAGCTGACTTAAAAGTAGAAGGAAAAACATTAATAGTTCTTCCAGAAAACAATCAAAATGTTTATATGTCATCAAGAAACATTGAAGGAGTTAAAACAATTACAGCAAACAACATAAATATATTTGATTTATTAAAATATACAAATCTAATTTTATCTGTAGATACATGTAAGAAATTAGAGGAGGTGTACGCATAATTATGAAACCAGAAGAAATAATCATAGCACCAGTCATTACAGAAAAAAGTAATGATGAATTACAAAATGGAAAATACACTTTCAAAGTAAACAAAAAAGCAACAAAAATTGAAATTGCAAATGCTGTTGAAAAACTTTTCGAAGTAAAAGTATTAAGAGTAAATACAATGAATGTAAATGGTAAAAAGAAAAGAGTTGGATACCATGTAGGGAAAACATCAGATTGGAAAAAAGCAATTGTTACAATTGATACAGATCCAGAAGATGTAACATACCTTGCAAAAGGTGGAAAATCAACTAAAGTTGCTAAGAAGTATAAGGATTCTATTGATGAATTTATGGGAGCATAGCAAAACTTTTTAAAACCAGCAATCTGCACTTTTTTGTTTCATTAATCAAACCTCGACGTACCAACGTACGACTTCGTCTTGATTAATTCACAAAAAAGCACATCCTTACTAATTTTAAAAAGTTTTGAAAAAAATGTGAAAAAATATCTGTTAGCGAATCAGGAAAATATTCGCAAAATCAAGAAAGGAAGATTAAAATGGGAATGAAACACTTTAAACCCTATACACCATCAAGAAGAAATATGACAGTTTCAGACTTTGCAGAAATTACTAAAAAAACTCCTGAAAAATCTTTACTTACAAAGAAAAAGAAAAATGCAGGAAGAAATTCTTATGGTAGAATTACAGTAAGACATCAAGGTGGTGGAAATAGACAAAAATATAGAATAATTGATTTTAAAAGAAGAAAAGACAATATGGAAGCACAAGTTATTGGAATTGAATATGATCCAAATAGAAGTGCTAATATTGCATTAATTCAATATGAAGATGGAGAAAAAGC
Organism: uncultured Clostridia bacterium; assembly: GCA_947626865.1. GTDB lineage: Bacteria > Bacillota > Clostridia > TANB77 > CAG-508 > CAG-269. Next base: position 363 of record CANQTZ010000099.1, on the reverse strand, counting down.
ATACATTTTAGCACCACAAGGATTAAAAGATGGTGATAAAGTAATATCAGGAGAAAATGTTGATATAAAACCAGGAAATTGTATGCCAATTAGTAGCATACCAGTTGGTACTTTAATTCATAACATTGAATTAAATCCAAAACAAGGTGGAAAACTTGCAAAAGCAGCAGGACAAAGTGCACAATTAATGGCAAAAGAAGGAAAATATGCACATGTAAGACTTCCATCTGGAGAAATGAGATTAATTTTATCAACATGTAGAGCTACAATAGGAGTTATAGGAAATAGCGACCATGAAAATGTAAAAATAGGTAAAGCTGGAAGAAAAAGACATATGGGAATCAGACCAACAGTAAGAGGATC
>CANQTZ010000098.1 GCA_947626865.1 uncultured Clostridia bacterium | reverse complement strand
CTAAGACGCCACCCTCTCAAGGTGGAATCATGGGTTCGATTCCCGTACGGGTCACCAAAACTTATTATTAATCAACACACAAGAATATATAAAATTAAAAAACAGTTTTAGAAAGGAGAAAAAAATGGAAGAAACGAAAGAAAATACAAAAAAGGTGGATAAAAAGCCTAAAGAAAAACCATCAATAGGAGATATTATATTTAGAGTATTAATATTGGTTGCTGTTTTCTTTATATGTGTAATAGCATATACATTCTACATAAAAGGCGTAATGTAAAAGATAAAATATCCGAAAACTTATTATAAATTTATATTTAGAAAAGTTTTCGGACTTTTTTTGACAAATATACTATAAAAAAATAAAAAAATGTTATATAATATAGGAAATAAAATAAAAGGGATGTAAAAAATGATAAGGGACGAAGTAAAAAATAATTATATTTATGATATACAAAAAGATAAAAAAATAATCCGTATAAAAATTCTAATACTTATTATTATGTTTTGCATTTTAATAGCACTAATTTTAATAGCAAGAAATTCTATAATAGCTATAAACGAATATAAAGTATACAAAGAATATCAAAATCAATTAGTAGCAATGCAAAAACAAGAAGAAGAAAAACAAGCACAAATAGAAAAAGAAAAAGAAAGAATTAGGCAAGAAAGAATTCCAAAACTAACACAAACAGGAAGAGATAACATGAGCGGTATTTACCATTCAGATGTAAAAAGAGCATTCTTAACCTTTGATGATGGACCATCTTCTGTAACACCAACAATATTAGATGTTTTAAAACAAGAAAATATAAAAGCAAGCTTTTTTGTGTTAGGTTCAAGAGTAGAAGCTATGCCAGAAATGGTAAAAAGAATTTATGAAGAAGGTCATTATATAGCAAACCATGGATACTCACATTCTTATTCTGCCATTTATTCTTCACCACAAGCAGTACTAGATGAATATAATCAGTGTAATGACGCAGTAAAAAATGCTATTGGTGTACCAGAATATAATTCACATTTATTTAGATTTCCAGGAGGACTTGCAGGAGGACCATATGCACAAATAAAGCAAGAAGCAAAAGAATTATTATCACAAAACGATATTTTGCAAGTTGATTGGAATGCATTATCTGGAGATGCAGAAACAACACAGCCAACTATCGAGTATGAAATGAAAAAAATTCAAGAAACAGTAACAAATAAAAGTAGTGTTGTTATATTAATGCATGATGCACAAGCCAAAAAAGCTACAGCAGAAGCTTTACCACAAATTATATCTTGGCTCAAAGAAAATGGATATGAATTTAAAAACTTTTATGAAATAATAAAATAAAAACAAACATGTTAATTGCAAGAAGGGAGAGAAAAATTTTGGCTAAAAAGAAAATAGAATACACTGAAAATATGCAAAACAAACTAGAATATATAGGACTAAACTTAAATAAAATACCAACCTCACTCAAAAAAAATGAACCTCTAGAATTTAGAATTCCTAAATTTTATGACGAAAAACAATACAAACAATATAGATATGTTAACTTAAAAGATATTCAAATCCTATTATCTCCAACAAACCGTTTGGATGAAATGGAAGAAAAATATAAAAAATCTAGTCCATTAGCTGACTATTTAGACAACAAAAAAGAAGAAAACATTTTAAAGCATGTAAAATTCTTAAGAATGTTAGAACAAATAAAAATAAGAGATATACAAAAATTAGAAGAAGAACAAATAATGTTAAACAAGAAAATACCTTTTAAAGTAAAATTTAAAGGAAATTACTTATGGCAAATATATTATTCAGAAAATACAGATAAATATTTCATGTTAGTACCAACCGAAGATACAGACTATTCTGCATTTTTCTTTCTACTAAAGAAAAAATTAGAAAAAGGAAAATTAGAAAAAATATTTGTACCAATTAGAAATGCTGAATATAGTAGAGAATATTTAAGAAAATCACAATATGAAGATTTAGCAAATTATCTGTGGCTATTTACAAAAGATTGGCCATTAATATATGATGTATACGACAAAAATGATGAATTAACTATTCACATAGTAGGAGAAACACAAGTCTATGAAAAAATAAAAAGTCCATATAAAATAGAACTAAAAAATAGACAAAAAGCCAATGACTTTTATAAATTAACTAAAGCAATGTTCATTTTGCAAACAGAATTGCCACGTTATTTTACATTTAAAACTTGTATTGATAAAAACGGTGGAATAGAATTTTTTATGGACAATAAAAAATTAGAATATTCTAAAATTATTACATGGATTAATGAGGAATATAGGATAGGAAAGAAAAGAATACAAGAAGCAAAAGAACTAATTACAATAAATAAAGAAAAATTAGAAAATTTAAAAATAGAAATAGCGACCCAAGAAATTGAATATCTCGAAAAAGAAAAGCAAATATCTACATTTTTAGAATGTAAAAAAACATTTTTTGGTAAATTCAAATATTACTTTAAATATAACAAAAAGAAAAATAAAGGAAAATTAGAAAACAAAGTACAAATACAAGAAGAAAGCTTTGAAAAAAAAGTAAAACATAATAGTACAAAAGAAGATAAAGAAGAAAAATATGAAAAAACAAGATGCACTATAGAAGAATTAGTAGAACTATATAAAGAATTTGAAAAAGAAGAAACAGCACTTAAAAATTTAATGATGGATATTAATAGTTTAAAATTAAAGAAAAAAAATATGGCAAAGAAAATTGAAAATGCTACTTTATTTATTCAAGAAATTGATAGTCACAAAAAAAGTATATTTGAATTTTGGAAATATAGCAATAAAGATGAAGTAGAAAAATTAGCAGAAGGAGAAGAAGAAGAAGTAAATATCATAAAAAAAATAGAAAAAGTTTTTGATTATGAAGAAGACTTTGAAAAATTTGGAAAAGATATGGACAAAATTCAACGAAAAAGTTTGTCAAAGCAAGAAACTGATAGTATCTATATTACAAGTACAAATGTTTTAGAAATGTTAAATAAAGTAAAAAATAATGAAGTTTCACCAAAAGAAATAGAAGCGAATTTAAGAGAACTAAAAAAGCAAGCCATAAGAGAAAAAACATTAACAGAAAAAGAAGAATTTGACATTTTTGGTGGCATAGTACAAGATATTACAAAAGTATCAGAAATAAACAACCAAACACATAGAGAATTACCAAAAGATAAATTTAGCATTTTAGATATAAATATGAATGCAAAATCGATAGGGTATAAATTAACACTAGAAAAAATTGTAGAAAACATAAAAAAAGCATTAGAAAAAGTTGTTGTTTGTGAAGATATATTAGTTTATAAAGCAATGGAAGATAAATTATTAGATGAAAAGGAAATCAATGTATTTAACATGAATCCACAAGAAGAAATTCAAGATATTATAAAAACAGATAATGACATCAATTTTTATAAAATTAACTTAAAGAGAGGTTCTCATGCTATTAGTTTTACAAATCAAATATTTTATGATAATCAAAATAAAACTTTGCCAATTGGACAAGACTTATCAAGTAAAATTATAGTTGATATAGCAAGTTTACAATTGGATTTAAAAAACAAAGCTTCTTTTAGAATACTTAGATTAGAAGAAGAAAATGAATTTTCTGATATAGAAATAAAAACCATTAATGTTTTTGAATGTGATGCCAAAGCCAAATAACCAAAATACCTTTCTTGCATATAATGTAATAAATAATGCAAGGGAGGTTTTTATGTTTAAAAAATTAAAATCACTAGCAATTATATGTATAGTAGGTACTTTTGTACTTTTTTGTAATAACAATATTGCAAATGCTATTACTCCTATTTCAGATCCAAGGTATCAAGGAATTGATGTAAGTGATTGGCAAGGATATATTAACTATGCACAGGTAAGAGATAGTGGAGTAGAAATTGCATACATAAAAGCTAGTCAAGGTATTAATATAAAAGACCCATATTTTGAAATCAATTATGAAAATGCAAAAGCAAATGGGCTAAAAATAGGATTTTATCATTTTTTGACAGCCACCAATACAGAAGAAGCCAATCAGCAAGCAAGATTTTTTGCATCAGTTATTGCAGGAAAACAAGCAGATTGTAAATTAGCAATGGACTATGAAGTTTTTGGAGGAGTAACAGTAGAAGAATCAAATAATATAGCACAAGTTTTTTTAGAAACAGTACAAAATTTGACTAATAAAGAAGTTATTGTATATAGTGATTTATCTAATGCAAGCAACAGATTTAATAGAAATATTGCTGAAAATTACGAATTATGGCTTGCTTATTATGGAGATTATAATGACATAAAAGATGTAGAAACAAGTTGGGAAAGATGGATAGGTTTGCAATATACAGATAGGGGAACAGTAGCTGGAATTAGAGACAATACAGATAGAGATTTATTTACACAAAGCATTTTCTTATCAGATACCAGTGAAATTCCACAATCTAGTGAGAATAATGATTTTAACACACAAACTATAATTTATACAGTACAAAGAGGAAACACTTTGTCTGAAATTGCAAGCAGATATGGAACTACAGTACAAGAGATAGTAGCAATAAATGGTATAGAAAATCCGAACCTAATTTTTCCACGGTCAAGAACTAAGAATACCTACAAATTCCACAACTTTTCGGTTCAGAAACAAGACAAACAGGAAGTATAACATATACAGTTCAAAGAGGCAATACATTATCCCAAATAGCAAATAGCTATGGTGTTACTGTAAATCAAATTGCTGAAATCAACAATATACAAAATCCAAATTTAATATTTCCAGGAGAAAAATTGAGAATTTTAGATAGCAACAGCCAAACATTAAATCCAGTAATACAAAATAATTTTTACACAGTGCAAAGAGGAGATACTCTGTCTGGAATAGCAAGAAGATATGGAGTTACTGTTCAGTATTTAGTCAATTTAAATGGAATACGCAATCCTAATTTAATCTATCTAGGTCAAATTATAAAAATTTCTTAGAATTAAATAAAATAAATTAAAAAAGCTAGACAAGAAAAAAAATATGTGGTAATATATATATGTTGATAAAAGGTTGCTATGCCGGTGTGCTGGAATTGGTAGACGGGGCAGACTCAAAATCTAAATGGATTTAAAAAA
>CANQTZ010000097.1 GCA_947626865.1 uncultured Clostridia bacterium | reverse complement strand
AAAAATATGGAAATATATTGATAATAAGCCATATATAGAATATTTAAATATTATAGATAAAGTAGCAACTAGAGAGTCATATTTAAATCCATAACTTTAATGTTAATGAGCTTTATAAATCATAACCCCCGTGAACAGGTGGTTATGATTTTACAAACAATAGTCATTTGAGTGACTTGTAAAATTATAAAGATTATGCTAAAATATAAAAAATTAATGTGTTCCCAATTTATTTAGAATGCTGAAATTTTATCGACAATGTCGAGAAAATTAAGTTGGTTACATTTTGCAGAATTATTATAAGTACAAGATAGGCTAAAAAGAGAATTTTATGCTACAATGTGTTCAAATGAATTTTATTCAATAAGGACATTATAAGATAAGGAAAAATAAATGAAAGAAGAAAGAATTAAACAAATAAGAAATTCAATTAATAGTCAAATAAAACAAAAAGGCTTTGTAACAGTAGTAGATACTTTTATCGATGTTGGTATTTTAGATAAAGAGAATTATGAAAAATGGAGAGAAGGACAAATAATATATTTAGAAAAAGTATGTAAAGGAAATTTAAATAAATTATCTGAAATACTAAAAGAAATATACAAATATTCAAAAGAACTGAATTTAAAAGAGAATTATACGTTTTATAAGAAATATGGTAAAGGAAAAGTAAAACTAAGATTTTCAAAATTGGGTAAAGACAATATAGAAAAAAGATATTCAACACATTTTATAATGAAAAACTAAACAAAAATTGGTAAATTATTATTACTAAAATTAACTAAAAAAGTGATTAAATGGATATGACAATAATGGAACTATTTACACAAGAAGTAAAAAATATGGGAGAATTAAAAGAATTTTTAAAAGATAATAATGAAATATCAAAAGATTATGAGGTTGCAGTCATTGTATATGCTTTTGACAAAGGTAATTTTTGATATGATGTCAGAGATTATAAAAAAGGAAATTGTAGTTAGGTGAGAGTTAAATTTGATATATTTAAAGACATTCAAATCATATAAATGGAGATATATGGATATAAAGAGGAGTAGATATATGGAAAGTAAAGAGTTTTACAAGAAAATAGATGAATATATTAAAACAATAAAGAAAGATGAAATAATAGATTTTGTAAATAATATAATAAGAAAAATACCAGAAAGTAAATTTGAGGAAATATTATGCATAATTAATAAAAATGATTCAAACATAAGTGAGATAGAAATTAAGGAGAAAGTCAAGGAATATAAGGAAAAATTTATGGAGATTGAAGAAGGAAAGCTATGCTTTTATGCAGAGCAATATGAAGATTATTCGTATGGCTGGGATAATTGGATTGTAGAATATACAGATAAGGAAAATTTAGGAGAGTTTATAACCAACTCAGTAGAATATGCTATTAAATTAGTAAATTATAAAGAATATCGTTATGCGAAAGAAATATTTGATATGATTATAGATACAAATTATCAAGCATTTGACGAGAATATGGAAGAGTTTTTTGAAATTTCGTTATTAGATATAAGAGAAAATGAGCTAATATCAGTAAACATATCAACATTATGTTTATACATTATTTATGTGACGTATCAAACTTCTAGCAATAAAGTAAAAGATATATATAATTATTTTAAAAATAATCGAAATTTTAGAAATATATCAATTGAAGATTCTTTTAAATTAGGAATTGAACAGTTAACAAACTTAGAGGACTTTTTTGCAGAATGGATTAATTTTTTATCTCAAATAAAAGGAGATATAGAGTATCGTCTATTGAAGGAAGCACTTATTTATACAGATTATATAGGTTATGAAAGATATTTAAGTGAAATTACAAAAAATCATCCTAAACTCTATATTGACATTTTTAATCATTTAGAAAAAGAAAATAAAATAAATGAATTAATAAATTTAGGAAAAAAAGTTTTAAGAAGTATAAATAATAAATGTAGAACAGGAAGTGATATAGCTTTATATTTAGCAAGTGTTGATATAAAAAATAAAGAAAAGTATATTTGTGAAGCATTTATGTTTGACACTAATATTATAAATCTATTAAGAATTATAAATAATGGATATTATAATAAGATAGAAAATGATATAAGAAATAAAATAAAAATGGTATATGTTAGTGCAAAAAATAATGAAGAAACAAATGTAATTGACAAAGAAGATTATTATTTACTACAATTTTTTTCTGGAAATTTTGAAGAATTTTATAATGAAAGTATCAAACATAAAAAATTATTGGGATGGACTAGTTCTTTTGAAAAAAAATCAGTCTTTTTGTGGTTGTTGCTTTTAAATGAAACGGATCAAAAAACAGAAAGTTATTCAAAAATTATATCTGATATTTTCTCGGATATAGGATATAATGAAAAGAACAAACAGTTCTTAGAGGATAACATTTATGAAATATGGAAAAAGTGGAAGTGTAATTTCAAATTAGATGAAAATGTAAAAATAAAAGTAATAAAATGGTTAAAGGAACTAATTGAAAAAAGGGTAGAAGCTATTATGGATGGAAATTATAGAAAATCATATTATAAGGTAGCATTATTAATAGTTGCTTATGGCGAGATGATATTATCACAAAATCTAGGAACTAAAGAAGAATATATCAAATATTATATGAATAAATATTCAAGACGTTCTGCATTTAAAAGTGAATTAAATGAATTATTATAATTTAGAAGGAGTCATTGAAGTATCCCAAAAAATCGGACAATGGAAAATAATGCAAAAATTAGATGTTTCAAAAAGATATTATATTTAAAATTTTAAGAAATATATCTTATATAGAAAGGAAATTATGGAATTAACAAATAGTCAAGAAGAATATTTAAAAGCAATGTATATTTTGAAAAGTACAAAAAATGAGATAAAAGTTACAGATATTGCTAATAAATTAAATAAAACTAAAGCAAGCGTAAATAATGCAATTAATAATTTAAAACAAGAAAAACTAATTAACTATGAACCATATGGACAAATTGAGTTAACCAAGCAAGGAGAGATAATTGCTCAAAAAGTAATAGAAGCAAATGATATAGTTAAATTATTTTTGATTGAAATTATTGGTGCAACAGAAGAAAATGCAGAAAATGAGGCTAAATCAATAAAAACGGTATTAAGTGATGATACGTTAAATAAAATAGCCAGATATACTAATAAAGAATTAGGACTATACAACTTAGAGTGTGGGTATGATATTAGCAATGAAAAATGTGTCAAATGTTCACGTAGAAAGGTAGCCCAGAAAAAATAATTTTACATTATAATGCTAAAATATAAAAGGAAGAATATGTTTTAAAATTCGTACTAAATAAAAACATATTATACGAGGAAAATAATAAATGAAGAAAGTATTATTGGGAATGAGCGGAGGAGTTGATAGTTCAGTTTCAGCAATACTTCTAAAAGAAGCTGGTTTTGAAGTAATAGGAACAACTTTAAATCTATTTTCAAATGGAACCTGTTGTTCATATATTGATGTAAAAGATATATGTGCAAAATTAAATATTAAACATTTTATTTTAGAAGGAAAAGAAGAATTTAAAAAATACGTAATAGATGATTTTATTAATTGTTATTCAAATTGCAAAACACCAAATCCATGTATTGAATGTAATAAATACATGAAATTTGGTCTTATGTATGAAAATGCAAAAAAAATAGGATGTGATTATATTGCAACAGGTCATTATGCTAAAACTGAATATAATGAAAAATATAACAGATGGGTTTTAAAAAAATCTAAAGCCTTAAAGAAAGATCAAAGTTATGTTTTGTGGAATATTCCAAAAGAACTATTAGAGCATATAATATTTCCGTTATCAGAATATGAAAATAAAGAGCAAATAAGGGAAATAGCAAAAAAACATAACTTAACAGTTGCAAGTAAGCCTGATAGTGAAGATATTTGTTTTATTCCAGATGGTAATTACAAAATTTTTAGAAAATAATTCAAATTTAAAACCTAAAAATGGAAATATTGTAACTAGCAATGGCGAAATTTTAGGAATACATACAGGCCTTTACAACTACACAATAGGGCAAAGAAGGGGACTTGGAATATCATATAAAGAGCCATTATTTGTAATAGGATTTAATAAAGAAAAAAATGAAGTAATTGTTGGTACGAAAAATGAATTATATAAAAATGAAATTATTATTAATGATATAAATTTACTTCTTTTTGATGAAATAAATACCGAAATTGATGTTAATGTAAAAACAAGATACTCTAGTATTGAAGCAAAAGCAAAAGCTATTCAAATAGATAAAAATAGTATAAAAATAAAATTTGAAACACCTCAATCTATGATAACTCCTGGTCAATCTGCTGTTATGTATATTGATGATATTGTAGTAGGAGGGGGAAAAATAACCTAATCAGAATTAAAAAATAGAGTATAACAGAATGTTTGTGTAAAATTTCTGTTATACTCAAAAGTATGAATCTTAAACTAAATTTCTTCGCGGTCATCATCTAAATCTGATGATTCTATAGGTAAAATTTTAACATCATTTTCTTTAATTTTTTGTTCTTCCTTTTTATATTCCCAAGGTCTAATACCATTTAAATCATTTTGTAAATCATTTTCATAACATTCAAATTGATTTACGAAATCTTCTTTACTCACTTGTAAAAACTCTGATTGTTCTTTATCAACGTAGAAGAATCTTTCTACTTTCTCATTTAAATCTATATAAACATAAGTAACCGGTTCTTTTTTCTCATCTGACTTATTATATACTCTATTTATAACACATTTATCAAAATCCAAATTGCTATTTTTAAATAAATTACCTAAATCTGTTATTGTTAAATTTTGAAAAGACGCAAAATCAGTGCAATATTCTTTAAATAACGAGAATTGAGCTGAAATATTTTTATCAGGTTCATTTGCGTAAGTTTGATGAAGCTGTTCAGATTTTTCAAATAAATTATGTATTGGAAAAGAACCATCTTTTTCAGCTAGATTAATGCTTGTATATAAAGCTCTTAAGCTTTGTTCATCATATTCAAATATTGCATCTTGTAATTCATTATCATTTTTATGACATTCTTTATCAATTCCATTTTCAATATCTTGTTTTCTAATTTCTTCGTAACTTCTGCAAAAGAAATTTGGATAAGACCTAAGC
>CANQTZ010000096.1 GCA_947626865.1 uncultured Clostridia bacterium | reverse complement strand
TTACATCTTTAGTAGTATTAGATTGTGTATCAACAAAATGAACTGTATAACCCTGAACTTCTTGGTCAGGGGGGATTAGGAAAAATACTCATAATATTTTTGAATACATTATATAAAATTCATATATAATAAATATTGACAATTCTTTGTTTTTGTATTACAATATATTACAAAGGAAGGAGTGATAAAAATGACTGTTTCTGTAAGATTAAATGAAAAGGATGAATTATTAATAAAAAAATATGCAGAACTTAATAATATTTCATTATCTGATTTAATTAGAAATGCAGTAATAGAAAAAATTGAAAATGAATATGACTTAAAAGCTTATGAAAAAGCAGTAGAAGAATATAAAAAAAATCCAAAAACATATACTCTTGAAGAAGTAAAAAAGGAGTTAGATTTATAATGAAATATAAAGTTGTATTCACTGAAAAAGCAAAAAAGCAACTAAAAAAATTAGATAAACACATTTCAGCACTAATAATTGGGTGGATAGAGAAAAATATTGAAAATTCTACTAATCCAAGATTATATGGTAAAGGCTTAGTTGGTAATAAAGCTGGTCAATGGAGATATCGTATTGGAGATTATAGAATAATATGTGAAATACAAGATGATAAAATAATTGTATTAATATTAGAAATAGGACATAGAAAAGAAATTTATGATTAAGGACATTCAAAGTCCTTATTTTTTATGCTTAATTCTCTTGAAAATGCAATTTGAGGTATTTTTAGTTTTGAGCGGAGTATTTTTTTATTGGATATTTTCCAATCTGAATTTTATAAGAAATATTACATATACTAAATTAATTAATATTTTTATAAAATATCAATTAATTTAGCATTTTTAGATAAATTCGGAATTGCGTCGAAAATTTATCTAAAAAATTATAGACTTTTCACTAAAATCGTTTATACTAATTAAGAGGTAAATATAGTTTGAAAGAATGTAAGCTTTCATTTTAAAGAAATAAATTTTTTATTGACAAATAAGAAACAAACGACTATAATAATATTAGATATTATAATAGTCGAAGGAGGAGCGGGTATGAAATATATAAAAAGAAGTGCCGAAAAAGTTATAGAAAAAGAAGAAAAAATGTTTAAAGCAATTCTAGTAACTGGTGCTAGACAAGTTGGAAAAACAACTATGCTGAAAAATTTAAAACCTAACACAAACTATATTACATTAGATGATATGTTATTAAATCAATCTGCAAAAGAAGATCCAGATTTATTTTTGAAATCACACCCAGCACCTATTATTATTGATGAAATTCAATATGCACCTGATTTACTCAGATATATAAAAATTGCGATAGACAATAATGAAAAAAAGGCACAATTCTATTTAACTGGATCTCAACAATTTCACTTAATGAAAGATGTAAGTGAAAGTTTGGCTGGAAGGATTGGAATCCTTAATCTTTTAGGATTGAGCTTAAGAGAAATAACTGAAACTGATTTTTATAAACCTTTTATTCCAACACAAGATTACTTTAAAGAAAGAGAAATGTATAAAACATCAATTTCATACAGTGAAATTTGGGACATTATTCATAAAGGAACGATGCCAGCCTTATATCAAAAAGATAGTGATTTTGATATATTCTATACAATGTATGTTAATACTTATATTGAAAGAGATGTTAGAAATCTAACTCAAGTTGGAGATACTTTAACATTCTTAAAGTTCATGACTGTATTGGCAAGTAGAATAGGTCAACTTCTAAATTTACAAAGTATAGCTAATGAAGTAGGAATAAGCATACCAACAGCTCAAAGATGGCTATCTATTTTGGTATCATCAAATATTGTGTATTTACTAGAACCATATTATAACAATATTGCAAAAAGAGCTATAAAAACCCCTAAAGTATACTTTTTAGATACTGGTTTAGTATCTTATTTAACCAAATGGAAAAATAAAGATGTATTAGAATCTGGAAATATGGCTGGAAATTTTTTTGAAAATTTTGTAATAGTAGAAATTATAAAAAGTTATTATAATAATGGAGAACTTAGACCACCTCTTTACTTTTATAGAGATAAAGAAAAGAGAGAAATTGATTTAATAATAGAACAAAATGGGAAATTACATCCAATAGAAATAAAAAAATCTGCTAATCCTAATAAAGATATGATATCCAATTTTAATGTTTTAGAAAAAATTGGAAAAACAGGAGAAGGTGGAATTATATGTATGTATGATAAAATGATAGATTTAGACGAAAAAAATAAAGTAATACCATATAATTATTTATAAATTAACCTGAATTATTACCCAAAAGAGAAATATTTTCATAAGAAATAAAAATCAAGTTACATCATGAATAAGGCAATAAAATGAAATTAGATAAGGGATGATTTGTCTCTCTAAAGCAAAATCCCCTATCTAAAAATTATTAGTATAACCAAAATCTATTTAGTTATTTCTACTGTTCCTGATTTGATATTTAATGTAATATCTCCAGAAGAAGCTGTTGTGCTATATGTAGCACCTGCAGTTGCAGAATGAGCAACTGATGCTTTAAATTTAAATTCTGAACCATTAATTAATGTATCACCCACTTCATTTGATATAAGTCTATCAGATAAAGATTCGTCGGCTGAACCACTTGTTACTATGATTGTTTTAGCATTTGCAGTATTATTTGCGTTTGCAGTAATTTTCTTAAATGGCAATGTATCTCCCCTAAAATCTACTTTTCCTGAGTTTATCTTTAAATCACCATTACCTTGCTTAATATTAGTTATTTTAGTTGCACTATTTTCGCTAGCTGTAAGAGTTAAATCTTTTTGTGCTGAAGTAATGAAGTTCAATGTTACATCATAGTTAGCTAGAGAAGAATTAACAGTTAGTAAATTAGTTGTATCCCCCACAATATCAAATATTCCATTTGCTTTAACTGTCATATTTTGAAGTTTATTTAAATTATTAAACACTACATCATTAATTGTAGCAACTTTAGTATTAGCTTTAAATGCTAACTTTGTATTATCAGCTACAGATAATGTAGAGCCAGTATTCTCTACAGTAACAGTAGCACTAACTGTTAATCCTGAAAAATCCATAGTTGAAACACCTTTTAGTGTAAGATTTTTTATTGTTCCTTTCACAGTTGCGTTTTTAGCATTTCCTGTTATTGTAACTTCTGCTGTTTGAGCAACTTTACTTAAGTCATACATTTTTCCTTGTTTAGTGTCTGTTACAAATTCTAATTTAGATATCTTGCTATTAGTTATTTGTAATTTTGTTGTTGTTATATCTAATTGTTTCAAGACATCAATTACATCTTCTGCACCTTCTACAGTAGAATCATATGCCACAACTGTTTTTCCATCATAGTCTATATATAATACTCCATCATTATAAGTCATTTCATTTTGTTTTAATTGACTAGTAGAAGGTGTTGGTTCAACACTATTTTGTGCTTGATATTTTACATATTTAAAATCTGTGCTTTTAGTAGTATCTTTTATCTTTGATACTTCTGCAGTTGTTTCACCTGTTGCAACTTCTGATACACATTCTGTATTACCTACTTTAGTTACTAATTTGAAAGAATATTCTGTATTAGGAGTTAAATTTGTTACTTTTACAGGGAAACTTAATACACTTGAAGTTGGTGTTGCTAATTGAAAAGTCTCATTTGCTTTTTTTACGTATAAAGTATATGTTGGAGTTACAGAATAAACTTTTGGTAATAATGTTCCTGTTAATGTTATTGAATTTGTTTCTATCTTTGATATTGCTAAGTCTTTAACAGGCTCTACTTGATAATATTTTGCACCTGCACTAGTTGAAACCTTTGCTGATTCTTTACTAACCTTTAATACATCAGCTTTTGCATTTGCAGTTACATTTAATCCATATTCGCCAATTCCATTTTCTTCTGCTAATTCTGCAATATCGTACGAAGTTTCTAATATATTAAATGTTTTTACATTTTCATAAGTATTGTTTAAAGCATTATATTTTACTACTTCAACTGTGTAATCACTTATGTTAGAAACATCATCAGAAGCACCTACTTTCCATGTGAACATTGTTGTATTAAGAGCTGGTGCAGTTATAGTAACATTAGTAGCAACTGGATCAACTTTAACTTGTTCTGCACATTTCTTTTCTGCTGAATCTTCGAAGTCTTTACCGTTACCAAGAGCAACTACAAATACATCATAAGTAGTAGTTGCAGATGTATCTGCATATTTTTTCATTTCGTCAAAGAAGTTAACCTCTTTTGCATTTCCTAATTCAATAGTTTTTTCAGCTACAGCTATATTATTCTTCTTTAAAATTGCTTTGTATCCTGTAAGCCCATCTGTCTCATCATCATATGCCCATTCGAATGTTGCTTTTTCTGATGTTTTTTTAGTAACAATTAAGTTAGTATTTTCCAATTGTTTAGCATTAGATGTTGCAATTTTTACTGGTATAACTTTACTTGATGTAGTTCCTTTAACTGTTTCTACTGCAAGATATGCAATATATTCTTTATCACCATTACCATTAGTAATAGTTATATTTTTATCACCACCAGTATCACTATTATCTGATAATGGATTTACATTAGCTGTATTTTTTGTATATTTAATTACTTCGTCAACAGTTGGTGCAGATTCTGTTGCTTCTTTTACTAAACAATATACTGTATCAGTTTTGTTGATTTTTATAAGTCCATTTATTTTAGCTCCTGTTGAACTGGTACGTTTTACTGTTGTATATTTTACAATTGGATCCTCTGCTTTCTTTTCTATTACTGAGTTAAATTTGTTTTCTTTAATATTTCCTTGATCATCTTTAAGTACTACTTTTATATCTAACATGCCATCTACTAAAGAACTAAAATCTACATTTTGAATTCTTGTTTCTGTTTCATATGCAGCTATTTCTGTTGATAATAATGGTAATTTATTATCTTCTTCGTCTATTATAGTTAATTCAGCTGTTACTGGAACTTTATTAGTATTAGTTTCAAATTTTATTGCTACTGTTGCATCGGTGACATTAGATGCATTAATTGCATTTTTTGAATTCATTGAAGTTTCTGGGATCGTAACATCTGATGGTATAGTTAATTCTCTATAAATAAATGTTTTTGATTGACTAAATGTTGTTGCTTCATCCCTTACTTCTAATGTATTTTGTTCATCAACTTTAAGTGTATTAGTTGGTATATTAGCTTTTGGTATTACATAAGTATTGTCTGTACCAGTAGGTACACCTGTAACTAATTTACCATTTACATAGAATTTGGCATCTTTAACAGGTTCACTTAATTTTATTGTTATAGTTCCTTCTTTTAATTCAAAAGAAACAATTTGTGGACCCTGAACTTCTTGGTCAGGGGGGAAATAGAATAATTATTAAAAATATAAAAAATATTATACATCCATTGACATTGAA
>CANQTZ010000095.1 GCA_947626865.1 uncultured Clostridia bacterium | reverse complement strand
CCTGAACTTCTTGGTCAGGGGGGAAATAGAATAATTATTAAAAATATAAAAAATATTATACATCCATTGACATTGAAGTTAATTTTTAGTAATATATAAAAAGAAGGCGGTGATATAAATGGGAATGAAAGTACCATATGGAGAAGTTGATTTAAAAAAAATAAGAACAGAAGGATATATTTATATTGATAAAACAATGTATATAGAAAAGCTAGAACAAAACAGCAAAATAATATACACAAGACCACACAGGTTTGGAAAAACAATGCTAACCAATATGTTATATTATTATTACAGTCTAAATGAAAAAGAAAACTTTGAGAAGATTTTTAAAGGATTATATGTATATGATAATCCAACACCATATAAAAATAAATATTATGTATTAAAATTTAATTTTTCTAGAATGGAAAACGGAGCTAATTTAAGCCTAAAAGAAATAAGAAATCAATTTAACAAAAAAGTGTCTGAGCATTTAGATTATTTTATAAATACCTACCAATTGAAAATAAAATATGACAAACAAAGGACCGCTGCAGGAATGTTGTCAGAAGTGTTAAACCAATTCAACAATTTAAAGAAAGAAAATAAAATATATATCCTAATAGATGAATATGATTATTTCACTGAAGGAATGCTACAAAAAAATGCAAAAGAATACTTAGAAACATTAGGTAATATAGGTTTTATAAGAGCGTTTTATGAAATAATAAAAGAAAATTTTGAAATACCTAATCCACCACTGGACCGATTTTTTGCAACAGGAGTAATGCCAGTCACTTTAGATAGTTTAACATCAGGATTCAATATAGCAACCCAAATAACCAATAATCCACTATTTACTGCAATGTGCGGATTGACGGCAGAAGAAGTAAAGCAGGCAATACAAATGGCAGGATTTGAAGGAAAAAAGCAAGAAGAAATTTATAAAGTAATGGAAGCGAATTATGATGGATATAGATTTAATAAATTTGATTCCACACATTTATTTAACACAACATTAGTAATGTACTACTTAAGAGATATGGTGCAGTTAGGCCGACCACCCAAAAAATTAGTAGATGGAAACTTGGCTACAACAGGAAGTAAAATAGAAAATATAGCAGAACTAATTAATAGAGAGGAAAATTATAAAATTTTGAATGAATTGCTAATGAATGGCGAAATAATAGCTAATTTAATTGAAAGTTTTGAACTAGATAAAAGATTTACTAAAGACGATTTTATATCAATATTATATTATAACGGATATATAACTATAAAAGAATTAGACGGAATGAATTTAAAATTTGGTATACCTAATTTTGTTACAGAGGCTTTATATGAAAGAAAAAAATTCAAAAACAGCCAATTTTGAAAAACTAAAGGAAGATGCAAAAATTCAACTACAAAAAAGGGCTTAGAGAATTATTACATAGAAGAATTAGCTACTTAATTAGTATTTTCAAAAAAATAAAAGTGTAGGATTTTTACAAAATTATTCCTACTCTTTTTTATTCTTTTATATCTAATTTCTCGGAAAATGCATTTTAAGACATTTTTATGGCAATGTTGAAAAAATTATTTTATCATCTTGTATTTCACATATTATTCTATAATCTCCAATACGATATCTCCATTAACCAACTTTATTACCAACTAAGCCTTTACCATATAATCTTGGATTAATAGAATTTTCAATATTAATTTATGTGTGCTTTATATATTTACTAGCTCTAGCTGTACCAATGCGAACAATACTGCCACCTTTTACCATTTTACCAAGCACAGCTTCAACAGTTGTAGGACTTACATCAGGAAGAATTTTACAAATTTCTGCTTTAGAGATTGGAACAACACTATTTAAAACAGTTGCTTCTATCCTTGCTGTTTTTGTTATCTTTTTACTATTTACTACATTAAACCTTTTATCTAATTCTTTATAACACATATACAATGTTGATAAAAAATTTTCTATAAATGGAATATAATCATTCTTGTTGTCTTGCCAATCTTGTGAAGATTTTTTTAGTGTATCATAATAAAATGATTTCATGTTATTAATTTGTTCTTCAAAAGAAATATATTTTCCTACGTCAAATTCATTTTTATACAAAAGTAATAAAGATAATAACCTCGATATACGCCCATTTCCATCAGTAAAAGGATGAATACATAAGAAATCCAATATTACACAAGGAATAAGCAATAATTGGTTAATATTTGAATTGTTTCTAGCTTCCATATATGCATATACTAACTGTTTTATCGCCTCTGGCGTTTCTTTTGCAGAAGTTGGAGTAAAACGCAATTTTTTATTTCCGTTTTTATCTTCTTCTATAATATAGTTATCATTTTTTTTATATTTTCCTGCATATTCATATGCAGTATAATTCATCATAATTTCGTGTAATTTCAAAATTGTTTCTTCGGTGAAATCTAAATCTTCATAATGTAAATGTATTTCATTTAAAGCATCTCTATAACCTGCAATTTCAGCTTCGTTATGATTTAAAGGCTTACTATTTTGGTTTACAATTTCACTTATACGCTCATCGCTAGTAACAATACCCTCAATAGCATTGGAACTTTTTACGGATTGAACTTTTGCTATTTTTTCTAATTCTGTAAAAATTTTTTCAAACTCATCTTTTCTAACATTAGAACTCGTTTTTAGTGTATATATTACTGAAGTTAAATTTATCAAATTTGCAGGTAATAAACCATTATCTAAAAAAGAATAGTCAAATTTTCTCATATATACCTCCTGTTTTCTGCACATTCTTTACTGTTTCATATGCAGATATTTGGGTTTATCTGCATATATTTTATCATTTTATATGCAGATAAGTCAATAGTATATGCAGATTTTATTTTTTCAATTAAACAACATATCTAAATCAATTAATACTAAATTTTTATTTTCTTTTTCCATATTTTTAGCATCTATACTAAATTTCTCTTTTGAAAAGAAATAAAAATAATATTCATCATATTGTGATAATAATTTCTTTTTATCCATTAACTTTTTAATCTCTTCTACATCATTAATATTATTTCTCCACTTACATTCGCCCAAAATAACCTTCTTTTCTTCTTTATTATCTGCTACTATATCAATATCAGCTTGTTGCTTTAATTCGATATCATTTCCCCACCAATTACCAAATCTTGTAGCTAAAAATGGTAATTTATCTTTTGCATTTTTTCGTATAACATATTGCAAGCATATTTCTTCAAATGCAGGTTTACCTATAAATATGTTTATATTATCCAATACATTTTTTGCGATTTTATCGCCAATACCATTTTCGATTCCAGATTTATTTAAGAAAACATTTCTATACCAAAATCTGTAGCAATTATCAGATATTTTATAAATACCTCTTTTACTTTTTGCTACATCTTCTCCAAAAGGAAACTCTTTGTACAATATTTGCAAATTTATTAATGTGCTTATATACTTTATTGTCTTTGAAGTATCTTCTCCAATTTTACTTGAAATCTCATTTAATTTACTTGCTCCAGATGCTATAGCAGTAATTATTGAGTTATACATTGCTGGTTCTCTTAATTCTTGCCTAAGTAACATCATAGGCTCGTCATAAAGATATCCAGATTTATTGAAATATAATTCTTTTACATTTTCTTCAAAAGATAAATTTTCATTGATTTTTGACAAATAGTATGGTGTTCCACCTATTACACTATACAATTTTATCTTATCTTCATTGCTAAACGATTGAACCATTTTTGAGGAAGTATAATAGTCAAAAGAATCTAATTTTATTTGTGCAGTTCTTCTACCAAATAAGGAACTCTTGTATCCTAAAACTTCTTCTTCCATAAAACTAATTTCACTTCCACATAAAATTAAAAATAATTTGCTATCTTTTAATATGTGGTCTATAGAATTTTGCAATATAGATTTTAACGATTTATTTGCTCGTGCTACATATGGAAATTCATCTATTACTAATATTATCTTTTCATCTTTTGATTTTTCGCCTAAAAAGGAAAATACATCATTCCAACTTTTAAATCCGTTAATCTGTTCTTTGGGCATATTAAATACGTCAAAAATTTTATTTGAAATTGTTTCTAGGTTAAGAACGTCAGTTGCTTCCTCTGCTGAAAAAAATATAGCCTTTTTATTTTTTACAAATTCATTAATTAGAGTTGTTTTTCCTATTCTTCGTCGTCCATATATTACCACCATTTGAAATTCATTTCTTTTATATAACTGGTTTAATTTATTTAATTCATCTTTTCTTCCAACAAACATAATAAATATCTCCTTTACTGAATTACGATTATTATAATCGTGTTTCAGTAATATTATACAATATTTTTTTATTATTTCGAGTATTTTTAATTTTCTATATTATATTAACCATTAAAAGTATTTAATTTTACAACTTTTTGAAGCAGTTAATATATTTTTATTATAATAGCTAAAATGTAATAATGGCTGATATATCAACAAAATTTTGATATTTTCTTTTTATCTGTCTAGACTTTCTTGGTCAGGGGGAAAGTAGAATTACAAACAAGTTGGAAAATAGTTTTATTTTTTGTAAAAATATGTTATACTATTTACTGTAAAGGAGTGATAAAAATGCAAGAAAAATTAAATAATTTACCCTATTCTTATCAAGAAGATATAAAGAAAGCAACAAATATATTAAAAGAAAATGGAGCAACGGAAGTATTTATTTTTGGCTCTATAGCCAATGGAAAATTTGATGAAAACTCGGATATAGATATTGCTGTAAAAGGATTAAATGAAAAAGATTTTTATAGAGTTGCAAGTATATTAATGTTTGAACTTAATAATCAATTTGATTTAATAGATTTAGATGATAAAGAAAATCGTTTTTCACAAATGCTTTTAAAAATAGGAGGATTATTGAAAGTTGGATAGATTAGTCAAAGAACAAATTGAGTTTAAAATAAAAGATATAGACAAGTTATTTAGTGAATATGAATTAATATTTAAAAAAATAGAATTAGAATCACCAGATTTATTTGATATGACCATTTTAGGTAGTGTATTACATTCTTTTTATAATGGTTTAGAAAATATATTTGAAATAATAGCTAAGAATATAGATAAGACTGTTCCTACTGGCAATAAGTCACATCAAGAACTATTACATCAAATGGCAAGTGAAAATAATGTAAGAAGTGAAATTATTGATGAAAATTTATATTTAAAATTAAGAGAATATGCTACATTTAGGCATTTTTATAGACATGCTTATTCATTTCAATTAAACTGGGAAAAAATGAAATCATTAGTTAATAATATTTATTCTATCTGGAATGAAGTTAAGCTAAAATTACAGCAATTTATTGCCTAAGAATATTGTACTTGATTATTTATATTCTTTCCCCCTGACCAAGAAGTTCAGGAATTAGATGTTGCATTAAATGTAAAAGATGTAACACCTAGTGAGAATGCATTAC
>CANQTZ010000094.1 GCA_947626865.1 uncultured Clostridia bacterium | reverse complement strand
TTCCAGGTACTAAACACAAAAATTGTGATATTGCAGCAGTTAAAGTTATTGTTGAAGAAGCAGGTCGGAATAGTTACAGATTTATTTGGAAATGAACAACGATATGATGAAAGTATAAACGGAGCAATTATTAGTAATAAAAAAGTACATAAAAATGTAGTTGAATGTATAAAAATACATTTAAGTTAAAAATAAAATTAAAAAATAGAACTATACTAATTTTAAAAGTATAGTTCTTAATTTTTGATATATTGAGCAAAATTTTTTTGCTCCGACAAGGTAGGGCATTTTTTTATGCCCTTTGGTCGCCAGCATGGTCCGTTGGACCACAAATCGCTGTTTATGGAAAAATCCCTAATACACTTTTTAGCCCTCTGGGAGTGATAATTTTTATCATTTTTTAGAATAATTTTATTAAAAAAACGGATAAAATTCATTTAAAATTCGCATACAAACTATTTAAAAATTCTTCTGAATATTGTCTTTACATTGCATAAAAAAACAGAATATTTCTTTAATATCGAAATACTCTGTAATATAGATGATTACTGCATTTTATTAAATTTTCTTTGTGGTTGGTATATTTTAAACACGAGAGGGGTGGATTTAAATCTCCAATTCCCAGCTGGCTGGGAAACTGCCAAAGAAATAAAATATGCACAAGGATTTACTCGGACCTAGTCCACGCGATTTTGTAGGATATGGACCTTTAACAGAGCCAGAAGCTTTAGCTATTTACAATTTTACTTTGTCACACAATTTTAGATTAGTTATTGCTTATCACACACAAGGGCAAGAAATTTATTGGCAATTTCAAGATTTTAATCCTCCAAATAGCCTTGCAATAGGAGAACAATTTGCAGAAGCAAGTGGGTATTTGTTAGCTGAAACCCCTTATAATTCTAGTTTTGCTGGTTATAAAGATTGGTTTATTCAAAATTATAATCGTCCTGGCTATACTATTGAAGCAGGCATTGGAGAAAATCCTTTACCAATTTCTCAATTTGATGAAATGTATCAAAATAATTTAGGTATTTTAGTTTTAGGGGCTATTTTATAAAAAAGAAAAAAGGTAGCTCCAAGCTACTAAAAAAGTAGTTTGGTTATACCTCTTCTCTTATTATAGTTCTTTTTTCATCGGCTCCTACACCTATATATTTTACTGGTACGCCAGTATATTCTTCAATAAATTGAATATAATCTTTGGCTTCTTTTGGAAGTTCTTCAAATGTCGTTGCGTTTTGTGTATTCCAACCTCCTTTAAGTTCTTTGTAAATTGGTTTGCAATTTTCTTTATCAATTGGAACATAATTTATATCTTGATTTTTATATTTATAGCCAATGCAAACTAAAATTTTGTCTAATTTGCCGATAGTATCTAAATGATTAACACATAAAGATGTTAAACCACTTGTATTTTTTGTATGTTTAACCATGACCAAATCTAGCCAGCCAATTCTTCTTGGTCTTCCTGTAGTTGTACCATACTCATGACCCCACTCACGTATGGAATTTCCTATGTCATTATCTTGCTCTGTAATAAATGGACCATTTCCAACTCTTGATGTATAGGCTTTTATAACTCCTATTACTTCTTTTATTAAAGTTGGTCCTATACCTGCTCCTGATGCTGTTCCGCTTGCATTAGGATGTGAAGATGTTGTCATTGGATAGTCTCCATGGTCATTGTCTAACCAAAATGATTGTGCTCCTTCTATTATTATTAGCTCATTTTTTTCTATTGCTTTATTTAGAATAGGATAAATATCTACAATAAATTCTTTTATTACTCCCTTATATTTCATACAATATTCGTATTCTTCTTCTGCCGTAATTATTGGAAATTTTTCCTCTTGATATATTCCTTCTTCTATTAATTTGTTAATTGCTTCTACTAAGATATTATATACTTTAAGGTTTTCAGCTATTTTTTCTTTTAATATATTAGGTTCCAAAAACAAATCATACATTCTTATATTGGTACGACGTGTTTTTTCTTCATAAGTTGGACCAACTCCTCTCCCTGTTGTTCCAACTTTATTTTCCTTTAGCATTTCATATAATCTATCTAATTCTTTGTGATGTGGCAAAGTAACATGTGTTCTTTCACTTACTACAAAATTGTCTTTTTCTACTTTTACCCCTGCATCTCTCATTTTTTGTATTTCTTCTGCTAAAACTTTAACATCTGCAACTACTCCTGGCCCAATCATAGATAAAACTTCTGGTCGAATGATGGCCGATGGTAATAAGTGCATGTCATATTTTTTTCCATTTGCTACTACTGTATGCCCTGCATTACTTCCTCCTGTTGCTCTAATAACTATGGAAGCATTTTTGGCTTCATAATGGGTTGCTCTACCTTTTCCTTCATCTCCATATTGAAGACCCACAATCATTTTTATAGGCATGTTTATTTCTCCTTTCATTTTTCCCTTTTTTGGTACTTTTGAATTATATCATGCCTTTGAATTTTAGTCAATTTTATTGGAATAACTATTTTGTTATCCATTTTACTAAATCTAAATTCGCAGGTTCTAATAGCATTTCATGTTTTGGCATTATTCTAAATGTATAGCCATAATTTCCACCTGTTGTTAGTTCTATTTTAGCTGTGAAATAATATTTCTTAGCTTCTTCATCTTTGTCTTGCAATTTCATTGGTATAATTTTTACATCTTCTACTACACCATTTTCCAATATTTTACCATAATATACTTCTACTGAAATATTTTCTATATCTATGTTTGGTAATTCTACTTCGCAACCGACTTCAATATTATTTCCTGCATCTATTGTAATGTTATCTAAGTTGTTTACTTGATTTATTTTGATATCTTTCCAATTCATGTATAAGTCTTTTTTCCATGAATTGAATGCTGCTGCATTGTCTATGTCTGAATAATATTTTTTAGTTAAGTTACAAAGTGGCATATATAAGTTATTAGTATAATCTACTAACATTCTGGCTGTGCTATATTTTCCTCCTGTTGTGATTATTGAGTTTTTCATATATTGTAACCATTTTTTAGATAGTCCATTTTTGTCTTTATCATAATATGTAGGTATAATTTTTTCTTCTAATGTACGATATAAACTTTGGCTATCTGCCATATCTTGTGCTTCGTAAGAATCATATTCTGCATTTGTTCCAATTATCCATCCGTTTGTTTGTGTATATCCTTCTGCCCACCAACCGTCTAATACACTAAAGTTAATTACTCCATTTACAGAAGCCTTTTGTCCACTTGTTCCAGAAGCTTCCATTGGTCTTCTTGGATTGTTTAACCATACATCTACACCACTTATTAAGTATCTAGACATTGCTATATTATAATTTTCTAATATAAATATTTTTCCTTTAAATTGTGGCATCATAGATATTTCGTGTATGTATTTAATTAAGTCTTGTCCTTCTTTGTCTGCTGGATGTGCTTTTCCTGCAAATATGATTTGTACTGGTCTATCTGCATTGTTTAGGATTTGTGTAATTCTTTCTAAGTCTTTAAATATTAGTGTTGCTCTTTTGTATGTTGCAAATCTTCTTGCAAATCCTATTGTTAATGCTTTTGATGTTAATTTTGAAGTTATTTCATTTATTTCTTCATAGCTGTAGCCTGAACGTCTTAATCTTTCTGTTGTGCTTTCTCTTACTAATTTTAATAGTTTTACTTTTTGGTCTGTATGTACTTCCCATAATTTTTCATCTGGGATGTTTTTTATTTTTTCCCACACATAATCTTGATGTATGTTGTCTTGCCAATATGGAATTAAATATTTGTTGTATAGTTCTTTCATTTTTGGTGCTAACCATGAACATGTATGAATTCCATTTGTTACATATTCTATTGGTGATTCGTTTGCTGAAATATTTGGCCATACTTCTGCAAATAATTCTCTTGATACAGCTCCATGTAATTTGCTAACACCATTTTTCTTTCCTGCTATTTTCAAGGCTAATATACCCATATTAAATCCATCATCTAAGTCTATTCCTGGTTTCATTCCTAGTCTTAAAAATTCTTCACGTGATAATCCTAGTCGTGGCCAGAAATCTTTGAAGTATTTTTCTACTAATGATAGTGGAAAAATGTCATTTCCTGCTGGTACTGGGGTATGTGTGGTAAATACTGTTTTTGAACTTGCAATATCTCTTGCTACTTCAAATGATACTTGCTTTTCTTTTATGATGTTTTTTATTATTTCTAAGTTTAAGAATGATGAATGTCCTTCGTTCATGTGATATATAGTAGGATTTAGATGTAAGTAGTTTGTTAATAGATTTACTCCTGCCATTCCTAAAACTATTTCTTGACGGATTCTCATTTCTTGGTCTCCACCATATAATTTTAGGGTTACATCTCTATCTTCTTCATGGTTTTTTTCAATGTCTGAGTCTAGCAAATATAATTTGACTCTTCCGACTTCAATTTGCCATACTTTTAGGTATAGTCTTCTTTTTGGGAATTTTACGTAAATTGTTAAATCTTCCCCTTTTTCGTCTTTTAGCGGTATTATTGGCATGTCAAATAAATCTATGCTTTGGTACTCTGTTTCTTGTTGCCCATAGCCATTTATTTTTTGATTAAAGTAGCCATGTTTATATAGCAATCCTACTCCTACTAGTGGAATTCCTAAGTCACTTGCTGATTTTAGATGGTCTCCTGATAGTATTCCGTAGTCCTCCTGAATAGATTGGTATTGTTTGGTCTAGCCCATATTCTGCTGAAAAATATGCAATTAAATCGTTTTTGTTGTCTGGATATTTGTTTGAAAACCACGTATTCTTGCTGTTCATATAATTTTCAAAGTTTTCTACTATTTTGTCGTATTCTTTTAAGAATGCTGTTTCTTTGGCTACTTTTTCTAGCCTTTCTTGTGATACGTGTTTTAAGAATTTTACTGGGTTTTTATTGCATTGCTCCCATAGGTCTTGATCTATTTTTTGAAATAATCTTAAAAATTCGGTATTCCATGACCACCATAAGTTGTTGGTTATTTTTGATAGTTTTTCGATTCTTTTTGGTAATTGTGGATTTACCGTAATTCTATTAAATATATACATTTTTTGTCCTCCTTTGTATTTTGCTTTTACTTTCTCATCGCGTATTTTTGATATTTATATTATCTATTAAATTTGCTTATTTGTCAAATGTTTTTTGTGATTTTGTTGAAAAACTTGTTACTTGATAATGATTTCAAGGTGAACTGCCCTTGCAGTATAAGAATTTGAATGAAATGTCGAATGTGACTGGAGAAATTTTAGAAATTCTATGCAATATAGTAATAAAAAAAGCCCTTACCTTTTGAAAGTAAGGGAGAAAACTGTAGAAAAAGTTTTCATTTATCTTTCTTTATGGGGACTAGCGAGATTATCCCTATTATAACCAAAGTTACAAAAAAAGATACTATCATCTCTACCGGAAAACCCGTTTTTAGAATATGCAGTTCTTGTTCTATGA
>CANQTZ010000093.1 GCA_947626865.1 uncultured Clostridia bacterium | reverse complement strand
TATCTATTCCATAATATGCACATATCATTGCTAAACAAGCTACACCACAATTCATTTCATCAGGTTGTTTTATAATTTTATATCTCATGTTTTCTTGCTCCTTTATTTTAGAACTTCTACTATTCTTCCCTTTTCTTTTACTTTTCTATCTGAAATATGAAATGCTTCTTTTACATTTTCTACTGCCTCTTGAACTTTAGTTTCATCATTAGTATGAATGTAACCAATTAATTCACCAACTTCTACTTTGTCACCTATTTTTTTGTTTAACTCAATTCCTGCTCCAATACTCCAATTCTCATTTTTATTATATCTGATTGCATTAATTAATTTTCCTGTCGTTCTTATTAAAGACATATCAATTCCTTCAATATATCCTGATATAGAAGATGTTATTGGAATCACATTTTTTGCCTTTAAACTATTAATATCTCTATCTTTTATTGCTAATTCCAATAATTTATCATATGCTTTTTTATTATTTATTACTTCCATTATTTTTTGTTTATTCTCTTTCATATTTAATGAACCTGTTTGCATTTCAATAATATGACATCCAATTTCTAATATTAATTCATTTACGTCTTTATACATATTTCCATTTAAGGCTTCAAGTGCTTCTAATAATTCCAATGTATTTCCAAAACTTCTTCCTACTGGTTCTTCTAGTTTTGTTATTATACATCTTACATTTATATTTAAATCTGCTCCTATTTTTATTAAACAATTAGCTAATTTTTCTGCATCTGACAGATTTTTTACATATGCTTTTTCTCCATATGAAATATCAAATATAACATTTCTGATACCTATTGCTATTTTTTGACTTAAAAGATTTATTGCAATTATTGATACATCATCATTACATGTTATGTCATTTCTTAACTTATAAAGTTTTTCTTCAACAGGTGCAATATTTTTTGGTTCATTTAATAATACAATTTTATTTGTATTAACAAGCTGTTTTAGTTGCTCTTTATTTTCATCATTAAAATCAGATATATTTGCATAACTTAATTTATCTAAAACTCCCATTTCTCTACCAACTATTTTGAACACTGGTAAATTTAATGCACTAATTATTGCTAGTAGCATTATTACTATTTTGTCATCCATTCCTCCTATTGGATGAATATCAACTACTTTATTATTTAGTTCGAATAGATTTATAAAGTTGCCAGTTTGCGCCATTGCATTTGCTAAAGCTGACATTTCTTTTTTAGTTAATCCCTTAGTATTCATTAATATTAGAAGAGCTGCTGCTTGTTCTTTTAATATTTCATCTCGATTGTAAGAATCAATGAAAAAATTGATTTCTTCTTCTGATAATTCTTTTCCTTCTTTTTTCTTTCTAATTAAATCTCTTATATATAACATAATAAAAATCTTTCCTTCCTAAATTTTTATATTTTATACTTCAAAAATTCTTCTATTTAATAAGTTATTTTTCCTTGTATTCCTAATCCATCTCCATCACAAGTTAATGTTTCAACTATTTTTTCTGTTCTTTTTGGTGTAGTAGTTACTTTTAAAGATTCAATAAAACTTTCTTTTTTATTTTCATTTACAATAATTTTAGGTTCTTCTAATTTTTTTACTTTATCTTTTTTAGCAAATATATTTTTTATGCATAAAATTAATTTTGTTATAATATTCATCTTTCTTGCTCCTCCTCAGCTACTATTTTACCAGAACTTCTTGATAAATCTATATCTTCTTTTATTTGTTCTTTAGTTTCCCAAGGTCTAAGTCCGTTTATTCTTTTTTAAATCTTTTTCATAACATTCAAATTGTTCTGTAAATTTTTCTTGTTCTAATTCTACAAATTGTCCTTCATCTTTATTAGCAAAGAAAAATTTCTTTCCTAATTCATTTGAATCAATATAAACAAACATAATTGGTCTTTTTTCCTTGTCTTTTCTGTTATAGACTCTGTTTACAACACATTTATTAAATCTTAAATTTTCATTATTTAATAGCACATCACTTATAATGCTCATACTCGAATTTTGACATGTTGCAAATTCAGGACAAGTTTGCTTTAGTAATAAAAATTGCTTGTTAATATTTTGCTCTGGTTGATTTGCATAAATTTCATCTATTTGCTTTGATTTTTCTATAAAATCCTTTATTAGAAATTGACCTTCTTTATCTGCCAAACCAACACTTGTAAATAACTTTCTTAAACTTTGTTCATCTAAATTTAAAGTTGCATCTTGTAATTTTTCATCATTTTTATGGCAATTATGGTCTTTTCCTTCTTTATCAATATCGTTTTTTCTTGCTCGTTCATAATTTATACAAAAGTTATCAGGCTTTCCTCCAAATCTATGTCTTGTTAAATTCCAAGTCGGATCTAGTATAGTATTGCCTTTTACAATTTCTCCATTTGCAAGTGGAAGTTCAATATCCTTAATTTTTAAAAATGCATGTGTACCGCTACCTATAATTTCACTTTCTATTCCAACTCTATTAAGCATATATTGTTCTACTTTTGCTATTCCGTTACAAACACCATAACCAGAACTAACTACTTTCCACAAAGCTCTACAACCCGCACTATCAAATGCTTCTGTGTCAAAATCAGGACTATAACTTATTTTTTTACCTATTGCATTATCTATTACTGCCATTTTTTGTGCTTTTGAGTATTCTGGATTTATATTATCGATTATTGAGTTTATCCATTCTTCCGCTTGTTTATATTCCTTAGCAGTTGAAGTATATTCTACAATATTATTTAATTTACTAACGACTTGTAAATTTGGACAGATGTCGCAAAGCTTAATAAATTTACCTCTCTGTTCTTTTGTAAATTCTTCTGGATTTATGCTCATTAAATTATCTAATCCACGATAGTCTTCTAAATTTCTTTCTAAATCTAAAATAACTGTTCTACCATACTCTGACGTTTGTATACTAAGTGCTGATTTATATTCTTCTGGAAAATTGGTTGTATCAATGCTCTGTTTGACATCTGTTTTTAGTGTAGCTAGTATTTCTCTTTTTTCAATTAATGTTAAATTCATATTTTCCAAATTGCCTATAAAATCCTTTTGTTTTTCAATATCTAACCCAGATACAATTTCATATGGTTGGATACGTTTTTCAATACAAAATTCTTTGTGTTCTACAAAAAATTCACGTAAAGTTTCAACATCTAATGATCGTAATATATTCAATATATTCATCCTATCATTTTCATTAAAATTATTATCTTTTAGCAATATAGCTAATTTACTATTATTATTAAAAGTATTTATTATATCTGTCTTTTGATGATTTGGTAATTCATATTTTTCCATCATTATACTTTTAGATTCTTCACTTGATAATTCTTTTACTAGTTGAGTGACTTGAAAATCTGCTAAATGTAATTTATTTGTAACTAAGTCCATATCCATCAGTACTTTTGTTTTTGTTTCCTCGTTTAAACTTGAGATAATTTCTCTCAATTCATAATCAGCAATTTGATATTTTTTTATAAAATCTTGATTATATAATACTTGTTGCTTTACATTATCACTCATTTTTTTGATAATATTAACTATTTGATAATTCTTAAAGCCATTCATAATATTATCATTGTTCATCATTTGTAATACTATATGCTCATCAGAAATAAGACTAATTATGGAACCTTTTATCCTACTTTCTAATTTTATAAAATGTAAATAATCAAATAACTTCAATTTTTCTTCATCACTTAAAAAATCATTAACTAAATCCAAAAGTTCTCTTACACTTAACTCATATTTACTTAATGTTTCTCTATTTGCAAATATGCTTAACTTATCATCAGCTTGTTCTAATAATTTTCTTAAATCTTGAGCGTTCATTATTTCTCCTCTTTTGTGTTTGTAATTTATTACATTTATAATATCATATATTTATAAAAATTAAAACTATTAAAATAAAAATATATATAAAATAATTCACACGTTAATACAAATAGTATTTGTTAATCTTTCAAATACTTGTCCATTTAAGGATATAAATTTTCTCATTTCAATAAAGGCTTTCATGATATTTACACTAACACTTACTGCTACATCACTTTTTAGTAAGGCTGATAACATTGCTATACCTTGTTCAGTAAATACATAAGGCAAATATTTTCTATGTTGTCCTCTTCCATTTCCGTTTAAGGTGACAAATTGGCACCTTAAAACTTCAAATTCTTTTTCATTTAATTGAAAACAAAAATCTTTCATAAATTCACATCCTTTTTTATTGGTATATATTAAAAACATTTGTTCGTGTTTGTCGATAGTTTTGTAAAAATTTACATTTTTTATTTTAGATTTATATTAAGGATGTGGTTGGATTTCAAAAGAACCAAAAGAACCAGCAAGGACAAGAATTATTTCTCTTTCTCCATCAATTAATGAATTATTGTTTGAATTACGTAAAAGATATCCATTAAAAAACATATTTTCTCCGATAATATTAATTTTAATAGTTATTTGGACTTGACATAGATTTCTTAGCTTAAGCAAATACAATGAGCTAGAAATAAGATATGCGTAGAAAGAAAATTATTTGTCAATCTTTTTTAATATTAATTCATAAGCTTTTTTTACAT
Source organism: uncultured Clostridia bacterium (assembly GCA_947626865.1). Lineage (GTDB taxonomy): Bacteria > Bacillota > Clostridia > TANB77 > CAG-508 > CAG-269. Next base: position 906 of record CANQTZ010000093.1, on the reverse strand, counting down.
CCTTTTCTTCAGTTATATTAATTCCTGTATTTTTTATTTCATTAAACATATTATTTTTTGTTTCATTAATTTCATCTAATGATTTTCCTTCAAAATTTTCAGTATTTTCATATTCAATTAATGTTCCCAAGTTTTCAACATCTTGAAATGCATATTCTACTTTATCATTACTATACACTACAACCTTATATCTCACTCTTATTAGTTCTTCAAATTCCAAATATTCAAATAATTCTTTAGCTTTTTCTAAATTACTGCAATCTAAATTTATTTTTTGTTCTGATATAACATCTCCGTTATCATCAAACTCCTTATTTTTATATGTAATTTTTTTTATTTCATTACTTTCTATTTTTATTTTCCTTAATAATACAGATTTCTTTAATATATCTTGAATATTATATTTATTTAATTCTCTTAATTTTGATGTCATATATATATCATCTATTTCACTTTTCCTAATTCTTTTAAATCCTTGCAATTCCAATTTTTTTATAGCACTTTGCATTCCTTCATTTAATCTTACTGTTATTTCAATTTGTTTCATAATAAATTTCATTCCTTTCTCGCTTCGCTTGCAAGGCACACATAGGTATGAAAGCTTTTTATTCTTTCAAATTAACTATAATCACTCCTATTAAAATGATTATATAAATCAATTTACTAAAGTTTATCATAAATATAATAAATTGCAATAATCTAAAAAAATTTTTTTAATTTGTTCTGTTCGCTTGTTTTTTATCTAAAAATGTTATATATTGGTAAATGTAGGAAATGATGATAAGCAGATGTGGTTTTGCCACCAATTTTTACGAATCTTCGTAGGAGAGGAGTAAGTAAGCCTGAGGAACTTCCCCTCAAGCTTCTCTCAGAACCGTGCGTGAAGTTCTCACTTCACACGGCTCC
>CANQTZ010000092.1 GCA_947626865.1 uncultured Clostridia bacterium | reverse complement strand
GCTGTAATGAGTGAACAATATCCAAAAGAAACATCAAGAAAAATTAAAGCAGTAAAAATTGCAAAAGCAAAACAAGGGTTATTTCAGGGAAACACTGCTCCTTATGGATATAAAAAAAATCCCAATAACAAGAATAAGTTAATAATTGATGGAGAAGTATCAGAAATTATAAAAGAAATTTTTGAGAAATATTCAAAAGGATATACTCGTGCAGAAATAGTAAAAAGTTTAAATGAGAGAAAAATCATACCACCTAGAGATTATTTAAAAATAAAAGGGATAAAAGCAAATTCAGAAGGTTGGAAGGAAATTACAATAACAAGAATTGTTAGTAATCCTGTATATATTGGAACAATGGTAGGAGCAAAAACTGTAAAACCGAGCTTTAGAAGAAAAGAAAGAATTATAAATACAAAAGAGAATCAAATAATAGTTGAAAATACACATGAACCAATAATTGATATAGAAACATTTAATAAATGTCAAATGCTCAAAAATAAATTTAAAAATAATCGTAAGCGAAAATATGATGATATTTTTAAGGGGTTAATTTATTGTAAAGAATGTGGAAGTATTTCAACATTAAAACATAAAGAAAAGCCTACTAAAAATGGTGGAAAATGTGAAATTAATTCTTATATATGTTCTGAAGCTAATAAAGGAGTAAATAGAAAATGTAGTAATACAAAATCTATCAGTAGCAAAAAATTATACAATCTAATTATACCAATTATAGAAAGTAAATGTAAAAGTATTTATTTTAATGATGATGATATAAAAACAGTTATGAATAATTTAGAAAAAAGTATCAATTTTGAATGTCATAGACTAGAAGATGAAAAAAAAGGGTTACTTGATAAAATAGATAAACTAAATGAACAGATGAAAATTACATATAATGATAAACTTGAAAATATTATCAATAATGAAATTTTTTTATCAATTAAAGCTCAAAAAGAAAAAGACATTGAAAAATGTAAAAAGCAAATTTGTGATTTAGAACAGAAAATAAAGATTGAGAAAAATAAAAATACAATAAGCTATAATCAAATTAAAAAGCTATCTGAGGAATTTTTAAACACAAATAAGATAACTAAACAGATATTGAATAATTTGATAGATAAAATCGAAATTGATAGTAATAGTAATATAAATTTAAAATTAGTTTTTTCAAATATAAATAACAAATAAAATGGTATCCTTATTAATACAGCATCATATATTGCATGTAAAGGAGACCCAATTGCAAACTTGCAGGAGGATCTCGCTGCGGAACAAAAAGCGAGGGCAACTTATGAAAAATTAATTGACCTTTGTCGTGATAATCCTGATGTATTAGATCCACTAAGATATTTAAGACAAAGAGAAGTAGTACACTTCCAAAGATTTGGGGAAGCACTTCGTGGAGTACAAGATAAACTAGCAGAGAAAAAATTTTATATGAATGATATGAAACCATATAATAATTCATGTGGATGTAATAATGATTAAGTTAATAAAAATACCTTCTATAATAAAATATAGAGGGTATTTTATATTATTTATAATTATAGACATGTCTACTTTAAGGGATATTTTTTTATAAAAAAGTTGTTACTTTTTTAAATTTATGAACAATATATAAATGTAAGATATCTTAAATATGAAAAAAGGAGTTTAGATCTAAATTGGAAAAAGACGGACCAATGAAAGACTTAGATATTGAAAAAATATATAATAATTTTTATAGTTATGTTTATACAATAATTATCAATAATTCAAAAGGATATTTAAAAGAGGAAGATATGGAAGAAATAATTTCAGATACATTTTTTATATTGTGGAAAAACACAAATAAGCTAGAAGATGGGCGAATTTTAAAACCATATATAGCAGGAATTACAAAAAATTTAGTTAGGCAAAAGATAAGAAAAAACAATATTCACTTAGATATTTTAGCTTATGAAAATACATTAGAAGATATTAAAGGAATAGATTTTCTTATAGAAGAAAGAGAGAAAATAGCATTATTAGAAAATTCTTTAAAAGAATTAAAATCAGAAGATAAAGAATTATTTGAATTATATTATTATCAAAATAGAAAGATAAAAGAAATAGCTGTACTTTTAAATATATCAGAATTTAATGTAAAACAGAGACTATATAGAATTAGAAAGAAAATCAAGAAAAATATTGAAAAGAAGGGAGGATATAGATATGAAAAGTAAAGAACAAAGTTTAAAGGATTTAAAGGAAAAAATAGCTATATCAAATCTTCTTGAGGAGGAAAAAATGAAAGAAAAAGTAAATATTGGAAATGTAATAAAACCTGTGGTGGCAGCTTCTGTAGTACTTGTTTCGTTATCTGGAATGGTTTTTGCAAAAGATATATCTGAGCGGAATTTATAATAAATATTTTACAGGAAAAGGTGTTGAAAAAGCAATAAATGAAGGATATATAGAAACGACTAAAATGGAAGAACAAAAGTCTGATTCTACTATTCAAGATGAGGAAACAGGTGAAATAATTGAAGATAATGAAACTAGTGTAAAAGTAAGTGAATTAATTATGGATGATTTTACATTAAGCATGACATTTGATGTTACATTATCTGAAAAAATAAAAGATATAATAACAGCTGAAGAAGTAATAGAAATGAACTTTCCAGATTTAGTTGTATATGATGAAAATAATAATATACTAAATACAGTTTGTGAAGAAGACTTAAAAATTACTCCAAATGAACTTGTAAATAGTGGTGTAAACATATTTACATCAGAAAAAAATGGAAATACAGTCAAGGTAGTTTATAATTTTTACACAGGGGGAGAATCAACTTATCCGAAAAGTAAAGAATTGCATATAGCTATGAATAAAATAAAAATATCTAAAAACGAAACTGTAATGGGAGATGAAGAAATAGCAATAAAGGGTAATTGGGAGTTTAAGGTAGATGTTCCAGAAAAAATGTATAATAGACAAAGTGTAACTTATACCCAAAAAAGTACAACTAACAGTGACTTTAATGTAACTTCAGCAACCTTATATAATACTGGCATGGAAATAGGAATGAAATTTAAAGCAGAAAAACAAATGGGCATGAAAGATATTTATTCAAGTGTAAGTCCAGAATTAGCTTTCTATTGGACACTTGATGAAGATGATGAGTTGAAAAGTATGGATATATTAAATTATCTAGAGAGCAAAGCGAGAAACAATCCAGAATATCAAGAGTTAAGTGAAAGAGAAATGGAAAAATGGAAGTATGATAAGTATTTAACAAATAGTAAAGGAGAAAGATTTGAATTTTCAGTAGGACCTAGAGAAAATGGAAGTGCACATATTGATGATGATGGAATTATGACATCTACTTGCATGTTTGATTTAACTCAATATGATGCAACCGATGAAATTACATTACACTTAGAATACAAAGGAAATAAAGCAGATATTGTACTTCAAAAAACAAGTAAATAATAGAGAGGAGTAAACTAAAAATGAAAAAGTTATGTGGTGTAATTATTTTATTTATGGCTTTGATATTAATATCAAATTTTGCATTTGCAAATGAATATTGGGATAAAGAAAATAAAAAAAGAGAGGAAGCATTTAAAACAGCTTTAGATTCCTATATGAAAACATTTATGACAGAAGAAACACCTGAAGAAGATAGAATAACAGATTATACTTATAGTGGATTTGGTGTAAGTGAAAATGATGGTGATGAAAATACATTATCAGCAACTATACATACTCGTGTTACGCCAGTAAATGAGAGTAATACAACGTGGCCAAAAACAGGGGATAACTGTTTTGCAGTTTTTTCAAAGGTAAATGGCGAATATGTATTAGATAGAATTTCTAGATATCCTGATAATTATGATAAATTTTTAGAAAGGTTTGAAGAGTATAAAAATAATAAAGAAACAATATCAATTCAAGGAGAAAGTGAAAATAGCTTTGCAAGTCAAGAAATCCAGAAAATAAATAATAGTTTAATTATAGGATTTGCAGTATTATTTATTATATCAAGTATATCATTAATAATTTTTGTAAGAAAAAGCAGGTAAAAATATTGACTTTTAGGAAGGAATAATATATTGTTAATAGAGAATGGCAAAATGTAAGGAGAATTAAATTGGAGAAATATAAGGAAGTAGAAAGAAGTATTATAACGACTTACAGAAAAAAGATATGGACAAAAGTTATAAAGAGCATTCAAGAATTTGATATGATACAAGATGGAGATAAAATTGCAGTGTGTATATCAGGAGGAAAAGATTCAATGTTACTTGCAAAATGTTTGCAAGAATTGAAGAAACATGGAAAAATGGATTTTGAATTGGTATTTTTATCTATGGATCCAGGATATAACGAAATAAATAGACAAAAAGTCATATCAAATGCAGAACTTTTAAATATTCCATTAACTATATTTAAAACAGAAATTTTCAATTCAGTTGCAAATATAGATAAACATCCTTGTTATGTATGTGCAAGAATGAGAAGAGGATACTTATATGAGAAAGCCAAAGAATTGGGATGCAACAAAATTGCATTAGGACATCATTTTGATGATGTTATAGAAACAATATTGATGGGTATGTTATATGGCGCACAAATGCAAACAATGATGCCTAAGGTATTAAGTACATCTCATCCAGGTATGGAATTGATAAGACCACTATACTATGTTAAAGAATCAAGTATTATAGGTTGGAAAGAAAAAAATGGTTTAGATTTTATTCAATGTGCATGTAGATTTACTGAACATTATACAATGTGTGATAATAATGATGGGAGTTCAAAAAGAGAAGAAATAAAGAAATTAATTAAACAGCTAAGGGAAGTTTATGATAAAGTAGATATGAATATTTTTAGAAGTGCTCAAAATGTGAATTTAGACACAGTTATTTCATATAGAAGCCAAAGAGACGGAACAAGCCATCATTTTTTAGAGGATTATAATAAAATAAAGATGATAAATTCAGAAAAATTTTATCAAGAAACAATAGAAAAGAATCCATCAGTTAGTTGATAATGAAATCTTGGAGGGATAAAAAATGACTGAAAAAGAAAAAATGATGTTAGGAGAAATATATAATGCAAATTTTGATGAGGAATTATTACAAGAGAGGATGCAAGCACAGGAATTATGCTATGATTATAATAATTTAAGGCCATCAAATTTAGAAGACAGAAAAGAATTACTAAAAAAATTATTGGGGAAAACAAAAGAAAACTTTTTGATAGAACAACCATTTTGGTGTGATTATGGGTATAATATAGAAATTGGAGAAAACTTTTATTCTAATCATAATTTAGTTATTTTAGATGGCAATAAGGTGGAATTTGGAGATAATGTATTTGTTGCACCAAACTGTGCTTTTTATACAGCAGGGCATCCTATAGATGTAGAAAGAAGAAATCAAGGCTTGGAATATGCAAAACCAATTAAAATTGGTAGCAATGTATGGATTGGAGGGAATGTTGTTGTACTTCCTGGAGTAACTATTGGAAATAATGT
>CANQTZ010000091.1 GCA_947626865.1 uncultured Clostridia bacterium | reverse complement strand
AATTTCTATTTCTCATTTCATTCAAGCGTTAATTTATAAAAATACGTACATAATCGGTTCTTTGTCAAGTTAGTTGACATTGAAAACAATATATGATAAGATATCCTTCGTAGAAATACGGAGGATAAAATATTGGAATTAGATGAATTAATAAAAGAATTAGACAAAAAATTAATAGTAATAAAAAAGGAAATTATAAATGAAATAATATACATATATTGTGATACAGAGAAGCAAAAAACAAAATGCAAATATTGTGGCCAAGAAAGTGAAAATGTACATAGTACATACACACGAACAATTTCAGATTTACCAATTCAAAGTTATAAAGTAAAGTTAATAATAAATGTAAAAAAATATTTTTGTAAGAATGCTAAATGTCAACATACAACATTTGCAGAACCTTTAGAATTTATAGAAGGCAATGCTATTAGAACAAAAAGATTGGATAACTACATAAATGGAATTGGTTTAAAAACAAGTTCAAAAGAAGCAGAAAAACAACTAAAAAACACGCACGTAAATATTTCAAATAATACCATATTAAGAATCATAAAAAAAAACGAAAATCGAAATTAACTATGAAATAGAAAATTTAGGAATAGATGATTTTTCATCAAAAAAGCGAGAAATATTTAATACGATATTTGTAGATAATGATAATAAGAAAAAAATTGAAGTAATAAATTCAAGAGAAAAAGATGAAGTAGTAAAAACATTAAAATTATTTACTAAGGTAAAAACGATAACGAGAGACTTTTCACAAACATATAAAAATGCAATAAATGAAGCATTACCTAAAGCAATACAAATAGTAGATAGATTTCATATATTCAAGAACTTAACAGATGACTTAAATGATTACTTAAAGAGAAATATAGCAGATAGAACGCAAATGATAGATAGAAAAGGAAAAGATGAAATTGAGGAAGAGATAATTTTAAATCAAAGACAGAGGAATAAAAAAGAATCGGCAGAAAGAAAATGGAAAGTTATACAAGAAGTGCAAAGATTATACAAAGAAGGAATAAACATCACTAATATTGCTAAGAAAATACAGATAACAAGACAAACAGTATATAATTATTTAGAACAAAAACAACCATTAGAGCGTTCTACACATTCTATTTTAGACCCCTATGTTCCGATGATAAAAAAGTTGATATTAGAAGGAAAGAAAAGAGATGAAATATATAATGAAATAAAAGCAAACGGATATAAGGGAAAAACTTCACTTTTCAACAGTAGATTAAGAGGTATAAGACAAGAAACTCGAATGAATATAAAATATTTAAAAAGAAGTAAAATAAAACAATTACTATTTCGTAATATAGAAGAAATAAAAGATGATAACACAAGAAAAGATTTAGAAGAATATTTAGAAACAAATCATGAATTAAATATTATTATAAATATGATAAGAAGATTCAAAGAAATAATTTTTTCTAAAAAACCAAGGAAATTGGATAAGTGGATTAAAGATGCAAAAAAAATTAATGTAAAGGAGCTTAATAGCTTCGTTACATTAATTGAAAGTGATGTAGCTGCTGTTAAAAATGCAATAAAATATGATTATAGTAATGGCTTAACGGAAGGTTTTAATAATAAAACAAAAGTTATAAAACGAATAATGTATGGTAGATGTAGCTTTAATTTGCTACGTCTAAAAATATTAGCATAAATCAACTAACTTGACAAAGAACCACATAATCACCCAATTAGAGCTTGTTTAACGAGCTTACACTATTTATACTTTATCTAGTAACTAAAAAATTATAATAATTTTAGCAACTATTTGACGTAAATTAAAAATATTTTTTAATTTTTGTTTTACTTTAAAAAAATAGTGGTATAATGTTTATATTAAATAATAACAAAAGAAATGGGAGATGATTTTTTTGACAACAAACTCAATAAAAGAAGAAATAAACATTACTCAATTATATGGAAAAGAAGCAACCTTATCAAAAGAAGACTTTATAAAACAATACAAAATAGAAAAAAATGGATTATCTTCAGAAGAAGCCAACGAAAGATTGCGAAATTTAGGTCCAAATGAAATGAAACAAACAAAACCAAAAAGATGGTATCACTATTTTTTAGAAAGCCTCTTTGCCCCATTTAACTGTATCTTGCTAGGTATAGTAGCTGTTTTATTTTACACGGACATTTATTTACCAGAAACCCCTAGTTATGCAAATATTATTGTAATTGCTATACTAGTTATTAGTAGTACTTTATTAGACTTTTTTGAAGAATATCGTTCCAACAAAGCAGCAGAAGAATTAAAACAACTAGTAGCAACAACTACTACAGTAATTAGAGATGGAAAAGAAATACAAATTCCAATAAATCAAGTAACACTGGGAGATATTGTTATACTTTCAGCTGGTAGTATGATACCTGCAGATTTACGAATATTTGAATCAAAAGACTTATATGTAAGTCAGTCAGCATTAACTGGAGAATCAGATAGTGTAAAAAAGCAACCAGAATCATCATTATCAATTAATGAAATAGACAATATTGCAGATTTAGATACAATATGTTTTATGGGGACAAATGTTATATCTGGAAGTGCAAAAGGTGTAGTTATTAAAACTGCAGATTCCACATATTTTGGTAAAATTGCTCATACATTAATGGAGCAAAAGCCAAAAACCGCTTTTCAAAAAAGCATTGAAAATATTAGTAGACTACTAATTCGTTTTATGATAATAATTATTCCTATAATATTTTTAATAAATGCTCCAAAACATAATATTATAACAGCATTTACTTTTGCTGTAGCAATAGCAATTACTATTACACCTCTATTATTACCTGTTATATTGTCTTCTAGTTTATCCAAAGGTGCAATAAGGATGTCTAAAAAGAAAACTATTGTAAAAAAATTAGATTCAATACAAAATTTTGGTGCTATGAACATTTTATGTACAGATAAAACTGGCACTTTAACAGAAGATAGAATAGTTTTGGAAAAATATTTGGATATAAATGGTGAAGAAGATATTAGAATTTTGAAACATGCTTTTTTAAATTCTTACTTTCAAACTGGTCTTAAGGGAAATATTGATGAGGCTGTTATTAAAAGAGGTTTAGAAAATAACTTAGGAGAACTATCTAATACTTACAAAAAAATAGATGAAATTCCTTTTGATTTTTCTCGTAGACGTTTATCTGTTATTGTAAGTGATGGCACAAAAAAGCAAATGATTACAAAAGGAGCAGTAGAAGAAATTCTTAACATTTGTACATTAGTAGATTATAAAGGAGAAGTTTCTCCAATTACTAGAGAAATAAAAGAAAATATTAAGCAAATTAGTAAAAAATTAAATGAAGATGGTTTAAGAGTTGTTGCTGTTTGCCAAAAAAATGATATTAAAGATACTGAGCACTTTGATGTATCAAATGAAAAAAATATGGTATTATTAGGATTTATCGGATTTTTAGATCCACCAAAAGAAAGTGCTAAAGAATCTATCCAAAAATTAAATAAAGCTGGAATACGTGTAATTGTCCTAACTGGTGATAATTTAGAAGTTACAAAATGTGTTTGTAATAAAGTAGGTATAAATTCAAAACATATTGTATTAGGAAGCAAAATTGATAAATTATCTGATATGGCAGTTTTACGATTGTTAAGAAATACTAATATATTTGTAAAACTTTCTCCTATACAAAAAGCAAGAATTGTTAGGTTATTAAAAAAAGCTGGTAATGTAGTTGGATATATGGGTGATGGTATTAATGATAGTCCTTCACTTACTAACTCAGATGTAGGCATTTCAGTAGATACAGCTGTTGATATAGCTAAAGAAGCTGCTGACATTATTTTATTAGAAAAAGATTTGAATGTTTTACTATCTGGTGTAACTGAAGGTAGAAAAACTTTTGTAAATTTGATGAAATATATTAAATTAGCAACAAGCTTTAATTTTGGAGAAGTTGTTTCTGTAGTAATTGCTAGCATTTTATTACCTTTTTTGCCTGAAACTCCTATTCAATTATTAGTAGAAGGTTTATTGTATGATTTTGGGCAATTAACTTTGCCTTTTGATAATGTAGACAAAGAGGCTATTCAATATCCTAAAAAATTTTCTATTCAGAGTTTGAAAAACTTTATGTTTTTTATGGGTCCTCTAAGTTCAGCTTTTGATATGCTAGTATTTGCATCTCTTTGGTTTATTTTCAAGGTAAGGGATGTTACTACATTTCAAACTATATGGTTCAGTTATAGTATTACTTCTAATTTAATTGGTATGCATATAATTAGAACCGCAAAATTGCCATTTGTTCAAAGTAATGCTCATAAAACTGTATATGCTTCTTCTATTGCTTTAATTGTGATTGGTATTTTAGTTCCTTTCACACCTTTAGGAAGTTTAATTGGCTTTATTCCTATTAGCCTTCCATATATCTTTTTAATCTTTGCTGTTACATTTTTATATTGCATTGTGGCTATTTTTGCTAAGAAAATTTATATTAAAAAATATGGAGAATGGATTTAAAAATATCCATTCCCCTTTTTATTCTTTTAAACTAACTCTTTCTTTTCCTAAAATATCTTCAAAAAGTTCTTTTATTTTATCAGTTAAATAAATTTGTCCACATGGTTTTGTTTTGTCATCTATTATAATTTGAACATTAATATTATTTTTATCACCATTAAAATATCTTAATAGTCCCCTTAATTTGTCTTTTTGTTCTTCATTTGCTGTTGTTATATTTAGTGTAAATATTTTTTGTTTTTGCTCACCAAATTCTTTTATTTCATTGGCAATTATAGTTGTTGTATCATCTTCTCTTATGCTTAAACGACCATCTACTGTTACAATATTTTCTTCTACTAAACTTTTTCCTGCATTTAAGTATGCATTTTCAAATACTAAAATTTCTGCTGTACCATATAAATCCTCTATTGTAACAAATGCCATAATTTTATTATTTTTTGTATATTTTTTCTTAATTGAAGTTATAATTCCTGCATATTTTACTTTTTGTCCATCTACAAATTTTGGTTTTTCTGCTAATTCTTGAGAACTCATTTGTTCATCTATTTCTCGTAATTGAAGAGTATTAATTGTTGTATTTGCTTCTATTTGGCTCCTTAATTTTTCTAAGGGATGTCCTGAAATATAAATTCCTAACATTTCTTTTTCAACTGATAATAATTGTTTGCTTGACATCTCTTCCTGTTCATTAAATGTATATTTTTCTTTTTCATTTGAACCAAAATCAAACATTGAAACTTGACCTTCTAATCCTTTCTTTTTGCCATTTTGAATTACATCTATAATTCCTTCAAATGATGCTAAAAGGGTGCTTCTTGTTTGTTCAAAACAATCAAATGCTCCAGCTTTAATTAAACTTTCTATGCATTTTTTATTTACCGCTTCATCTGCAATTCTTTCACAAAAATCTGTAAAACTTTTATATAAACCATTTTCAGTTCTTTCTTTTACTATGGTATTTACTGGTGTTGTTCCAACATTTTTTATGCTTCCTAATCCAAAACGTATTTTGTTTATCTCCCCTTGTTCTGTTGTAAATTTAGTTTCGCTTTTATTTATATCAGGTTTTAATATCTCTATTCCTAATGTTTTACATTCATCAATATATTGTGGAATTTTATCTAAATTACCTAAAAAACTGTTTAATGTAGCTGCCATAAATTCTGCTGGATAATATGTTTTTAAATAAGCCGTTCTATATGCAATTACAGCATAACAAGCAGCATGAGACTTATTAAACGCATATTTAGCAAACTCTGCCATTTCATCAAAAATTTTATTTGCAGAAACTTCATCTATTCCATTTCGTACACATCCAGGCACTATTACATTCCCCTGTTCATCTACTTGTCCATGTATAAATACTTCTCTTTCTTTTGCCATTACATCTAGTTTTTTCTTTCCCATTGCCCTTCTTACTAAATCTGCTCTTCCGAAGAGAAT
>CANQTZ010000090.1 GCA_947626865.1 uncultured Clostridia bacterium | reverse complement strand
TAGTATTTTTTTATTATGGAAGTTGCGACACACAAAGTTATGAAAAAATACAATTATTTAACCCACTTTATTAAAAGCCTGTAATTTGTTGATCCCCCCGAATTGTTACAAATAAATAATATATTAATATTTTGACATATAAAGTTTATTGGCTGTGAATTGTAACTACTAGTAACAAAAAAGATGTGTCCCAAAAACGACAAAAATGTCGGAAAGGAAACGTCCCCAATCCGACATCTATATTATGCTCTTGGATGAGCTTTTTTATATACATTTTTTATTCCATCATCTTGAAATTGCATATAAACTTGTGTAGATGAGATATCTGAATGTCCAAGCATTGTTTGGATAGCCTTTAAGTCTGCTCCATTTTGCAAAAGGTGTGTTGCAAAAGAATGGCGCAAAACGTGAGGTGTGATATCCTTTTCTATGTGTGCTTGCTCTTTATAAAATTTAATAATTTTCCAGAAACCTTGTCTTGTTAATCTTGTTCCATTTATATTAACAAATAAAGCTTGTTCTCCTTCTGTTTTTACTAAAACATCTCTAGCATCATCTACATATTCTCTCAATGCTTTTAAAGACATAGTACCCAAAGGTATTTTACGTTGTTTATTTGCATTTTTGCAAACCACATAACCTTCGTCTAAATTAATATCATCTATATTTAAAGAAATTATTTCTGTTACTCTCATACCTGTTGCATAAGCAAATTCAAGCATAGCTTTATCACGAATTCCTTTTAAATCGACATCTTTTGGTTGATTTAATAGTAATTCTACTTCTTTAGCTGTTAATACACTTGGAATTCTTTTTTCAATTTTTGGTGATTGAATGTTTTGTGTTGGATCTGCTTTTATTTTTTTATTTTTTAATACAAATTGATAAAATGAACGAATTGACGCAATTCCTCTTGATATGCTAGATGCTTTTTTTCCTTGCTCTTGCATTTCTCTAATATAATCTTTAATATCATTTTCTTTAACACGATTATAATGAATCTCATAAGATTCCAGATATTTTTTAAATTGTTTTAAATCTCTTTTATAAGATTGTAATGTATTATCTGATAATTTCTTTTCGTTTTCCAAAAAATCAAAAAAATTCTTTAATTGTCTTTCCATTTATTACCCCTACTTCTTTAATATAATTTTAAAATAAATATTTACATAAATTAATATATGTTATAATTGTTATATCAAAAATTTCAAAAAATGTAAATACATTTTTGAATATTTTTTAAAAATATTTTATTAAACTTTTTAAAATATTAGTAGAAACCAATATCTCTATTACTGATGAAAGCATTAATAGTAATAACATGATAAAAGAAAAAATAGTATGCCTAACAATTTCTACTTTTACATTTTCTTTTTTTCTATCTTTGACTATTGATTTATATAATTTAAACCCACTAACTGCCAATCCTAAAATTGCTGGTATAAATACAATATTTTGTAAAAATAGTAAAAGAAATATAAATAATACCCCTTTAGATAATCCCATCATACTGATGCAAGCCGAAATAGTATATCCTAAACAAAATCCTCTATATAGTACAATTCCAAATACTACTGGTATACCAATTACAGTAGTTCCAAAAAACCACAAAACTACTGCTAAGGAAACATTTTGCCAAATACTATTTCTTAATAATTCCATATAATCTAGACTCGGAATACCTTTCAGTTTTTCCAAAAAATTATTTAAATAATCTGTTATTTCTTGTTTAGGTGCTTCCTGTATTTGATTTACAAAAAGTACCCCTAAAAAAATTCCTATAACGAATATTAAGGAAACTATGAAATATTCCTTTTTGTTATTACTAATATGTTCCTTTATCATTTCTAATATTTTTAATCGTTTGTTTCTTTTCATTAGCCTTCTCCTTATCTTTATACATAATGTGTATTCGACAAGGATAATTTTAGAACTATTTTTTATTATTAGTTGCCTGCATTTACTTTTCCGTAATTTCCTCCACCACCAGATTGAATTTGCATATCACCATTTCTTGCTTTTATAATAAGATTAGCTATTTTATTTCCCACAACTGCTTCTATGTCATCTTCCGATAATTTATGTAAAATGTTCATTTCTGTTTCAAAATTGTCCAATAATTTATTGATAGTTTTTCCTCCCACCCCTGGTATAAATCCAAGTGGTACTTGATAAACATAAGGTGGTCTAGTCTTAGGACTTTTTGTTTTTTGCTTATCTTTTATCAATTCTATTCTATCAAAAACACCAAAAGTGACATTTTTTCCTCCACAGATAGGACAAATTTCAACTGGTTCTTTTGTTTCTATGGATTTTTCACAATCATCGCAATATGTTCTATGATATTTTCCAAGTTTTGGATCTAATCCATAGTTTGCTATTACTTTTCTTCCATTTTCATTTTTTAATGCCATTACAATTTCTTTAAACGATATGTCTTCAACTTGCATTTTATTGTATTCTCTTGCTATTTTAGGTAAAGAATGAGCATCTGAATTAGTTACAAATGTTTTGTTTTCTAATTCTGAAATTGTATCTGCTAAGTATGTATCTGAGCTTAGTCCTAATTCAATTGCAAATATTTTACTATATTTTTCCTTGAATATTGTTTCTAATCTATCAGTACAATTGCCATAGTAACTTTTATGAGGTGTAAATACATGTGCTGGAATTAGTATACCATTATATTTTTCCACAATATCAATTAAATCATAACCAGATAAATCTGACCTTTGTGTACTTAATGTTATATTTTTTATATGATAACTCATTTCTTTTGAAAATCCTTTTATGTCTTTCAAATGAGGAAAAAAGCATACATTGTGGGCACTACCACATTTTCCATTTCTCCCTTTTTCTGAAGTTTCTACTTCACTTCCTAATAAAATACATACTTTATCTTTATATATAATTCCACCATCTGCTAATTCATAAGCCTCTCCTGTTTTCAAGAAATTTTCAATATCTTCTATCACATAAGGAGATGCACAATCAATTATTCCTACTACTTGTATTCCTTTTTTTTCTGCACATTCTTTTGCAATATTAGCAAAATTCAAACTTTTAGCTGCTGTTATTTTTATTGGCTTTCCTGCTTCGCTTCTTCCTATGTGTACATGTAAATCTGCAAATATTTCGTACATTATACTTCTCCTCTTTTTGTTAAGATGATTTTACATTATGCATTTTTGCCATAATTTTTTGGGTAGTTTCTTCACTAAATAATGGTCTATTAGCACTTTTTATTTTATGAAACATATCTTCTAGCATTTGTTTATCTTGCTGTGCAATAAGTTTATCAATTTGTGGCTCATATTCAGATACAACTTTTTGTATAAATTTAGCTAAATCTTCTGTTTCATTATATAATTTTACAAGTTTTCTTAATGGTGTCATAGTATTTCCATCTTGCACAGGTATTTTTTCTAAAAAACAAACAAATTCAATAAAAGTATTTAAATATCTGTTGTATTGATTTCTTAGATTTCTATGTTCCAATAGCACTAATGCTTCATCTGGTTTGAAACCTACTCTTTCTGGTCTGTCTAATAACATTCCTCCAAATTCATCGACTAATTCTAATATGTCACTTTCTCTTTCTCTTGGATTACTTCCACTATATCTGTTAATTTCTTCACAGATTTTACAAAATCTTTTTCCAAATCCGAGTTCTCTTAAATACCATGCACCTTCTTTTGCATATGAATGTATTTTTTCAATATCTGTCGCATTATGAACTTTTTTGCAATTAGCTAATAAGCATGCTGTTAATACTAAATTAAAGTCTACATCTATTTTTGCATAATTTAAAAACAATCTTGCAATTTCTGTTTTAAATATAACAGAGTTATTGAAAAATATTTTTGTTTTTTTGGATAAATAATATGTTATCTCCATTTTTGAATCTAACTTTTGTTCTTCTAGTATATAATCGGCAAAGGTATTCATTGCTTCCTCCTTATTCTTGTGTGTTTTAATACAAATCACAAAGATCAAATACAACTTCCTCTTTTATTATTATACTAGTTTTTATTAAACTTTTCAATATTTTTCCTCAATGTCATATAATTGTAATATTTGTCTATTTAATGTTTTTTATGGCACTTCGTGCCAATTCATCACATCTATTGTTATATATGTTGTCGCTATGCCCTTTCACTTTGTTAAATTTCACTTTGTGCGTTTGGGTTAAGTTATATAATTCTTGCCATAATTCTTGATTTTTTACAGGCTCTTTTGAAGCTGTTTTCCAATTGTTTTTTACCCAATTATAAATCCAACCTTGTGAAAAAGCATTTACTACATAAGCACTATCACTATATAATTCTACTTCACAAGGATATTTTAATAATTTTAATCCTTCTACTACTGCTGTTAGTTCCATTACATTATTTGTTGTTTCTTTTTTACAACCCATTATTTCTTTTTCTTTTCCTTGACACATAAGTACAGCTCCCCATCCTCCTGGACCTGGATTTCCTGAGCACGCTCCATCAGTATATATAATTACTTTTTCCATAAATATATCCTTTCTATTTGTCTTTCTATCGATTTTATGATATTATTATAGCAAATAATAAATTAGATGGCAATAAATTTTATTAAAAGGAGGCTCTTATGGGAAAAGTTTTAGGAATTGTGGCTGAATATAATCCTTTTCATAATGGACATTTGTACCACATAGAAAAATCAAAAGAAGTTACTCACTCTACATATTCTATTGCTATTATTAGTGGAAATTTTACTCAACGTGGTGGTACCTCTTTTTTAGATAAATGGTCTAAAGCTCAAATTGCTCTTAGCAATGGAATAGATTTGGTTATTGAGCTTCCTGTTTTATACGCTATTTCTAGTGCAGAGAATTTCGCAGAAGGTAGTGTTAAAATTTTGGATTCTTTGAAAGTGGTAGATTACATTTCTTTTGGTGTAGAAACTAATAATATAGAAATTTTGAATAAATGTGCAGATGTGCTATATAATGAGCCTAAGGAATATAAATCTTTGTTATCTCATGAACTAGAAAAGGGTATTTCTTACCCTAAAGCACGTGAAAATGCATTAATGATGTATTTAAATGATACTCAAAATTTTGTAAATGTGCTTTCTTCTCCTAATAATATTTTGGGAATTGAATATTTGAAGGCTTTAAAAAAGTTTAAAAGTAATATTAAACCTATTAGCATTACTAGATTAAAATCTAATCATAATTCACTTGATTACACTCAAAATTTTGCAAGTAGTACTGCTATTAGAAATATGCTTAAAAATAATGGTTTTCGCGCTGTTCAAGAGCTTACTCCCCCTACTTGTTATTCTACTTTATTGCAAAATATTAAACTTGGACATGTTGTTCCTGATATTTCTGTGTTTGAAAAAGAAATTATTTATTTGCTTAGAAAAATGCCTGTGTCTGAAATTGCTAATTTACCAGATGTTTCTGAAGGATTAGAATTTGCTATTAAAAATACTGCTAATTCTTGTAATACTATTGTGGAATTTTTGAATATTATTAAGTCTAAAAGATACACTATGACTCGTCTTCAAAGAATTTTATTATATGCTTTGCTTGGGATTACTAAAAGGGATATTGCTGTTTCTAAGAAAATATCTCCTTATATTAGAGTTCTTGGGTTTAATAATCGTGGCAAGGTTCTTATTTCTGAAATTGCTAAAGCTAATCCTAAACTTGAGATTGTTACTTCTGTTAAGCGCTTTATGGATAAGAATTCTAATAAGAATTTGAAAATGATGCTCGAAAAGGATATTTGGGCTACTAATGTTTATACTGTTGGATATTCCGAAGATTCTTGGAGTAATTTGGATTTTACTAAGAAGATGATAATTTTTTTAAAAAAGTATTGACTTTTTCTACAAAATAGTTTATACTCTTATTTGTGTTAATTAAAAGATTACGCTCCCTTAGCTCAGTTGGTCAGAGCAACCGGCTCATAACCGGTGGGTCCAAGGTTCGAATCCTTGAGGGAGCAC
>CANQTZ010000089.1 GCA_947626865.1 uncultured Clostridia bacterium | reverse complement strand
CTTATGGATTATCACTTTCAGATCAATATTGGATAAAATCAGAAAAACAAGACAACTTACAATGGAAAGACATAAACTTTTTTACTAATGACTTTAAATATAAAGGATACTTACAAGTTTCACTAAGTTCAGGTTTCTCCGAAGAAAGAATTGACTTACATTCCCCTAATAATACTACTGATGGAATGTTGCAAAAAGCTTGGATAATTGAAAATGGTAACAGAGTTCTTGTTAAAGGTACATTCTATGCTGCAAGACAAGAACCAATAAATGAATGGTTAGTTTCTCAAATTTGTAAAAGATTAAATTTAGATTATTGTAATTATGAGGTATGCGTAGAAAATAATAATCTAGTTTCTAAATGTAAGAACTTCATAACTGAAAATGAAGAAATAATAACAGCTTATGAAATATTTAATTCTAAACAACAAAGTAATAATGTAAATGACTTTGAACATTACATAGGCATTTTAGAAGAAAATGGTATAAAAGATGCCAGAAAACAACTAGAAGATATGTTTTTGGTAGATTATTTAGTCATGAACATAGATAGACATATGAAGAATTTTGGAATTATTAGAAATGTAGAAACTTTAAAATGGGAACGTACCACACCAATTTTTGATACAGGAGAATGTATGGAATGTAACAAACTAACTAGTGAAATGAATTTTAAACAAGGTAAGTGTAAGTTTTTTAAAAATACTAGTAAAGATACAATTGATTTATTAAAATATATTGATATTTCCAGATATAACATTACAGCATTGAATGGTCTAACAAAAGAATTTAAAGACAAGTTGATAGAATATAAGAGATATACTGATATGACTGATGAACGAATAGAAAAACTATATGATGGATTAACTTATAGAATATCAACTATAAAATAATATCAAAAAAATAGATAAGTAAATATCCAAATTGGAGAGTTATAATTTCACAATTACATACATATTTTCCATATAGAGTAGGCATTAATTAATGGTAATATTTACCAAATTAACACAAGATTTTAAGCATGTCAAAATCAAAATTTCAACATGCTTATATTTTTTGTATGATATCTTTTATCATATTATCTGTCAATAAATTATTTAAGTCCTCTAACTGTTAGAGTTTCTGCACCTTCATAAGATATAGTTATTTTATTTTCGCTTCCTACTGTTACTTTTGCTCCTTTTTCACTAATTCCAAAGGTTGCAAGCCATGTATTAATTTTTGTTAATACTTCAGGTGTTATTGAATATCCTTTTGAAGCATCATCTTTAAATTCTGCTATTAAATCGTCTACAGTTGCATAATTTTTTATAGTTACAGTTGTTCCTATTAATTCTTCTGGAACATTTGCTTCTGACATAGCTGTGATTGTAGCATCTTTAGATAATGTTACTGATTTACTTGCAGTTATATTGACATCAGATACATCAACTTCTCCTTTTTCAACATTAACTGTTAAGCCACCTTCAACTGTTACATTTTCTTGTGTTACTACAATTTTTGCTGCTGATTCATCTTTATTTAGTATTGTTATACTTCCTTGTTGAACAGCATCATTTCCATCTGATGAAACAAATTTAATTGTAATTGTATCTGGAATATCTTCTCCATTTACTTTTGCACTTACGTTTTCAAATGTCAATGTATTATTATTAGCAACAACTTCTATTGTATCATTTGCACCTATTTTAACTACATTCTCTTTTGATGTTGTTATTTTTAATCCATTAATTGTTACTGTTGCTCCAGCTTCGATTGTTAATTTTTGTCCTACATCTGCTTTTACGGCACTACCATTTCCTAGAGTAATAACGCCGTCTTTGTCGTTAACTTTTAATTTAGTAATATCAAATTGACCTGATTTAATATGAACTTCTTTTGGTAATTGATTAGGAAGGGTTTCCAGTGCATATTCACTCTTAGACCCTGTTATTGTAATATATTTATCTGCAACATAGTCAGCTTTTAATACTTCTATTTTCGAATCTTCTGAATTTAGTGTCAATTCTATATTGTTACCGTCAATTGTAACAACATCACCATTATTTAATGTGTCTAAAAATGCAACTAAATCATCAAATTGAGTTCCTAGATATTTATTAGTATCGTTATTATATTCGTTTTCTTCTACTGTTAATTTTGAACCATCTGTATAGAATGTTTTAGAATTATCTTCACATTCGCCATCAGTTTCAACTTTCTTTAATCCTTGAATTTTTGGCATTGTTCTTGTTGATGTTGTAGGTGCACTCCAAGCCTCAAATTCTCCACATGTTGTTACTAATCTAAATTGATATTCTGTATTTGATGCTAAACCGTCTACAGTAAAATCAAATATTTCACCGTCATCATATTTTCCGTTTTTATTAGTATCATTTAAATGTGCTTCAGTTGTTACTGTTTTGATGTATGTACCATCACTTGTATAAACTCTAACTTTATATTTGTAGTCTTCTAATTCTGCACCATAAACAAGTGATTTTTTATCTTCATAATAATTAGTAGTTCCAGATAAATCTAATTGTAGAAGCGCAGACTTATCTGTTGTTGATTCTACTTTAGTTACTCTATATGGAATATAGAAATTAAATGTAGTTGGTTCTGAATCTAGATAGAATGCAGTTTCATCATCATCTGCAATTGCTGTTGTAGCTTTTGCTACCATTTCTACAGAACTTGCACGATTTAGAGCATTGTAATTTGCTATATATGAACTTGAATAACCAGATTGGTACTCCCATACCGTATCTTTACCACCAAAATAACTTAAAGCTCCTAATTCAAATGACGTTACTGATCCATTTTTTGTCTTTACGCCCATAGATTGATCAGTTGTTAATCCATCATCATTATTTTGATCCATTTTAAAGGTTAATTCTTCTCCAACACAATTTTTATCATTTTCTGTCCATGTTAATTTTGGTTTTCCTGTTATTGCATCAATTACATATTTTACATTTGTTATTGGCGCTATTTGTCCTATCTTTACTGTGTTTTCTGATTCTACTGCTTCTGAATCTACTGTAGGAGTTCCATCATTAACATCTCCTTTGGTTACTAAAGTTATATAATATTCTCCAGCTCCTAAGCCTAATCCTTTTGCCTTGGTTGCATCTAAAATATAATTTGTAGCTGTATTTATTTCTTCAGTTGCAACTATATTTTTTTGTGCATTATATATTGTTACAATATATCCTTTAGCACCTTTTTGTTGTCCTTGTGTAGGAGCTGTCCATGTAAATTGTTTACTTGATTTATCATATTTTAAGCTTGTAACTTTACTTTCTGCTGTTATACTTTTATCTTTTGCTACTTCCACATATGGTATATTTGTTTTTAAATCAACCATAGTTTCAGTTGCTGATGCTGGTACACTTTGTGTTCCTTTTTTATTTTCTAGTACATAGAATAAATTATATGCTTTTCCGCTATTTAAACCAGGTAATGTCTTGTTAATAGAATTTGCTCCATTTACATCTATTGTATAAGTTACTGCTGTATAATTTGTTATTCCATTTGCTGTAAATGTTTTACTTGTTGGATTCCATTTTAATGTTCCGTCACTTGCATCTGATGGAACTGCACAATAGTATATTGTTTGAATATCACTTTCACCATATCTTGTTCCTTCATATACTACATTATTTGTACCATCACGTTTTGCAGTTACTTCTGCTATTTGTGGTATTGCATCTGTTGTTTTTTCGACAACGGTTTCACTTAATAGTGTTTCGACTGTCTTATCTCCATTTGTTGTTACTTTATATAGTCTAAAATATAATTTTCCATCTTCTAAATCTGAAAAACTAGGAACACCAGATAATGTCATGTCTGCATTCTCTGTTACTGTAACACTTTTTACTTTTGCTTCTTTTAGCATAGATGCTTCTTTTTCATAGTAAACATCTAATCTTAATGTTTCAACATTTGATGCTAAATCTATTTTCTTGTCTAATTTTATTGCTGTTGCTGTTTCATTTACATTATTTATAACATTATTTTCATTAACCGTCATTGCCGAAACAATTTGTGGTTCCTGAACTTCTTGGACAGGGGGAATTTATTAAAATTTTATATACTTATTGATATTTTAGTTAATTTCTAGTAAAATAGTATAGAAGAAGGCGGTGATATAAATGGGAATGAAAGTACCATATGGAGAAGTTGATTTTAAAGCAATAAGAACGGAAGGATATATCTATATAGATAAGACAATGTATATAGAAAAATTAGAGCAGAATAAAAAAATAATATACACAAGACCACGTAGATTTGGAAAATCAATGCTAACAAATATGTTATATTATTATTACAGTATAGATGAAGAAGAAAACTTTGAGAAGATTTTTAAAGGATTATATGTATATGATAATCCAACACCATATAAAAATAAATATTATGTATTAAATTTTAATTTTTCAGGAATAAATGTAAGTTATAAAGAAACACTAAAAAACATAGAAACATCTTTTAATAAAAAAGTTGCATTTGCATGTGAAAATTTTATAAAAAGATACGAATTAGAAATAGATTTTAATAAAGACCAAACGGCATCAGCAATAATATCTGAGGTATTATCAAAATTTCAAAATTTAAAAAAAGAAAACAAGATATATATTATGATAGATGAATATGACCATTTTACAAATGGAATGTTACGAGGAAATGCAGCGGAATTCTTAAAAATATTAGGAGATACAGGATTTGTAAGAGCATTTTATGAAGTAATAAAAGAAAATTTAGAAATATCAAATCCACCATTAGAAAGATTTTTCGCAACAGGAGTAGCACCAGTAACTTTAGATAGCTTAACTTCAGGATTTAACATCACAACAAAAATAACCAATAATCCTCTATTTACAGCGATGTGTGGACTAACTGAAGAAGAAGTAAAACAAGCAATACAAATGGCAGGATTTGAAGGAAAAAAGCAAGAGGAAATTTATAAAGCAATGGAAGCTAATTATGATGGATATAAATTTTCAGATGAAAATGATATTCATTTATTTAATACAACATTAGTAATGTACTATTTAAGAGATATGGTGCAATTAGGTAGACCACCTAAAAATTTAGTAGATGGAAATTTAGCAGCGACAGGAAGTAAAATAGAAAATATAGCAGGACTAATTAATAGAGAAGAAAATTATAAAACATTAAATGAATTGTTAATGAATGGTGAAGTATACGGAAATATAGTAGAAAATTTTGAATTAAATAATCATTTTGATAAAGATGACTTTTTATCTATGTTATTTTATAATGGTTATATAACAATCAAAGATGTAGGAGTAAGATTGAAACTTAGTATTCCTAACTTTGTAACTGAAATATTATATGCAAGTTACTTTTTAAAACTAACAGAAATGCATGATAAATATAGAATCAATACAGAAGAAATATCCGAGGGAATGCAAGAATTAGCAGAGCAAGGAAAAATAGAAAAAATAGTTGCAAAAGTACAGGATTTTTTATTTCATTGTAGCATAAGAGATAAAGAAAATTTCAATGAAATGAATTTAAAGCATGTATTTAGTATGATTTTGGCATTAACAAGTCAATTTATAACCTATGCTGAATATCCAACAGGGCAAGGTTTTGCAGATATGTATATACAAAAAGCATCTGGAAGTTTAGCAAAATATGAAGCAATAGTAGAATTAAAATATATAAAAGAAAAAGATTCTAAGAATACAAATTTTGAAAAATTAAAAGAAGATGCAAAAATTCAACTACAAAAATATTTAAAGGACAAAAGAATGGAACAAAAAGAAAATCTGAAAAAATTTGTAATAATTTTTAAAGGGTTTAATGATTACTATATATCAGAATTAGATATTTAAGTAGTATTTATAAAAATATGATAAAAGAGTAATATTTATAATAGCTTAACCACATTACTCTTTTATTTTTATGCCTCATTTCCCTGAGAATGAATTATAAGACATTTTGAGTTTTAACTAGATTAAATTTCTCTTCTTAGCCTTTTCTTCTCTCAAAATCCCCCCTGACCAAGAAGTTCAGGGTTATACAGTTCATTTTGTTGATACACAATCTAATACTACTAAAGATGTAA
>CANQTZ010000088.1 GCA_947626865.1 uncultured Clostridia bacterium | reverse complement strand
TTTATTAAAAGGATAACTTCGTTTTTGTTATCAAGTATTGTTCTGATAATTTTATCATGTGGTTGATTTACTTTTTCGTTAGACAAATTGTTTTTATCATTCCTTTCTTTGATTATATAATATTGTTTACCATTCTGTCAATGTTTTGCATGCGGTAAAACACTTGCAAATCTTTTATTTTTGCGTTTTTTCTCTTTTTTACTTGTTTAATTTAAGTTATTGGAAATTTTAAGAATAAAATTTTATTTTAAAAAATTTTTATAAAACAGAAAAATAAGTTTTAAATTAAAAAAGATTTTAAACTTATGTAAATATAATAATATGGTTTACAAAAAATGTCAAGGTTTTTTTATAAAAAATTGCATAAAATTTCTAAAATTTCTCTAGGCACATTCGACATTCCATTCAAATTCTTATCCTGCAAGGGCACATTCGCTTTGAAACTATTATCCAGTAACATGTGCATGGAGAAATACTTGTAAAAGCCTTGACTTATAGCTACTTTTTTGCTACAATCTTTTTAATAAGTAATATATTTATATGCTTATTTTTTGTTTATTGAACTAGATTTCTTCTTAATACAAGTAATCTAGTTCTTTTTTTGTTTAACCTCTTTACGTTTTATAATATTTGTTATAATATATAAGTAGCAAGGAGGAATGCATATGATAAAATTAATAGCAAGTGATTTAGACGGAACAATTATAGACAACTCATCAAAGATTCCAGAAAATAATTTAAAAGCAATCTACGACTTACAAAAAGCTCACATTCCCTTTGTTATTTGCACAGGAAAAACATATTCCATCAGTAAAGATATTTGCAAAGAATTACATGCTGACTATGGTATTTTTGGAAATGGAAGTCAAATTATCAATCTTTCTACTGGGGAAGAAATTGCAAAAAAAATCTTTACCCAAGAAGAAATTGCTACTTGCTTTTCTATTATTGAAAAATATAATTTGCATACACATATCTATACAGAAAAAGGGATTATTACTACAAAATTATTATATATGGATTTACGAAATTCTATCCTTTTTCCTAATAAAATTCAATTTGAGTTAGTGGATTCTGTTTTTGACTATATTAAAAAAGAAAAACCAGCTATTTTCAAACTGGTTCTTTCTTCACCACATTCTTTATCTGCCACAAAAGAAGAATTAGAAAAAGCAATTGGTTTAAGTATTTCTCATATAACCAAAACTGGTAAATATCAAGATAAAATCGTAAACAAAGAGTATGAGTATTTAGACATTTCTCCTTTACATGTTACAAAAGGTGAGGCTTTGGAGCTTTTAAGAAATTATCTTAATTTAGAAAAGGAAAATATCTTGTCTATTGGCGATAATTTAAATGACCTTGATATGTTTGCTTCTTCTGGTATTAGTGTTGCCGTTGGTGATGCTTATGATGAAGTAAAAAAGGTGGCTAGCTATGTTACTACTAGTTCTGCCGCAAATGGAGGATTTGCAGAAGGTATTTACAAATATATTCCTTTTAACTTCTTTTATACACAGGAATAGGCTCTCTTTTATGGATAGATGCCTTTTCTTTTTGTTGAATAATTTGCAATGCTTCTTTATCTGTTGTACCAGTTTCTATGTATTCAGCTATTTGCTTATACGTAACTCCCAATTTTTCTTCATCAGTAAGTTTTCCTAAACCATCATTTGGGGCTTTTTTTATAATTTGACTTGGTACATCTAAAAATTCTGCTATTTGTAACACTTCTTCCACAGTGAAATCTCCAATTGGGTTAAAATCACTCGCATTATCTCCCCATTTTGTTGTATAGCCTACTACAGCTTCACATTTATTTCCTGTTCCAATTACTAAATAATTTAGATTTTGTGCAATGTAATATAAAGTTGTCATTCTAAGTCTTGGCTTTGCATTCATTTTTGCTTCTTCTTCTCGATTATTGTTTATTGCTTTTACTTTTTTGTCAATCTCATTTTCTAACATTTTATATGTGTTATTTAAATCAATTTCTATAAGACGAACTCCAAATTTGTCAGCTACCAATTTGGCGTCTTCTTGGTCTTTTTTTATAGAATTGCATGGCATACTAACAGCTAAAACATTTTCTTTGCCTAAGGCTTTACTTGCTAATGCAATTACTGTACTACTATCTTTTCCTCCACTGCATCCAACTACTACCCCATCTGCTTTTGCTTCTTTTACATATTTTTTTATCCATTTAGTAATTTCCTCTACTTCTTTTTCTATTTCTTTTATCATTTTAAATTTCCTCCTTTTTTTCGTTACTGGATAAATGGTTTCAGTGTGAGCGTACCCTTGTAGTATAAGAATTTGAATGGAATGTCGAATGTGCATGGAGAAATTTTAGAAATTCTATGCAATTTTATGGAAATAGTTCACTATTGTGAAAGGGTGCCATAAAATAAATTAGAATTTCTTAAATTTCGTAATAAGCCGAGACATATAATGAAAATCTTATACTACAAGGGTACGCTCATCCTGAAACCATTTATCCAGTAACTTTTTTCTTAGAAGATGTCTCTTCCTTGCTTCACTTAAAAGCACTTATATAATTTATTTTCTATTATATATTCATATACCTCATCTGGCAATAAATATCTAACACTTTTATTATTTTTAATTTGTTCTCTTATAAAACTTGAACGATAATTGCTTCTTATTGACTGTTCTAACTTTTCTATGTTTTGCTGATGAGCTTTTAATAATGGATTTTGTTCTATAATGTTTTCTATTTTATCATCATCTCTTTCCATCACTAAAATTTTGTAGTTTGATATTAATTCTTCTGCTCTATTCCATGTAAATAGTTCTTTCAAATTGTCACTTCCCATCAAAAACCATAATTGTTTTTTTGGAAATTGCTTTTGCATTTGCTCTAATACTTCTATTGTGTATAAAGAACGATTTTGGTGCATATCTATATCCGAAACTTCAAAGTTAGGGTTTTTATCTGTAACTAGTTTTAACATTTGATATCTATGTTTATTTTCAATTAAGCCCTGTTTTTCGTATTTGCTGTTTACAGGTACAAATATGACTTTTTCTATCCCTTCATATTGGTTTAATACTTGCTGGGCTATTGAAAAATGTGAGTTAAGTGGTGGATTAAATGCTCCTCCAAATATTGCAATATTGTTTTGTTCTTTCATATCTTTTCCTCTTTTATTTGATTTTTAGTTATTAGATTATATCATATTGTTAAAAATTTTTCCATATATTTTTATGGGGTGTTTTTTTTGCTAATAAAGTCATTTAAATTGAGTAAAAAGTTAATTATATTTTTTCTAATTTGTATTATTTTATTTGTTGGTATTGCAGTATTTTATTCATTTGCAAGTGTAACAACTACTGTTTCTAGTTCAGAGGAGTCTCACGAGTCTAAGGATTTTATAAAATGGGTGGATTTTAAGGTATCTGCTGAAGCACTAAATTTGACTGCAAAATTAGATATTGATTCTCATAAAGAAGGTTCTTCACATCAATATAATTGGATTGAATTGCTTGCTTATTTGGCTTGTCATAATGGTGGAGATTTTAAAAATTTTAAGGAACAAGATTTGAAGAATTTGGTTGCAAAGTTGGAAGATGGCGAGACGATTGAAGATTTGACAAGAGATATGAAGTTTTATGATTATTATTATAAAAGCTATTCTGGTGTTTTAAGTGGTTTTATTGGTAATTATTCTATAGAGGTTTTAAATGCTGATGGTTCAAAGTCGTATCAAGATAATTATGGTTTGAAGGCTTTTCTTCCTATTGCTAAGAATTATAATTTTAGTCATTATGATGATTTTGGTAATTCTAGGTCTTATGGTTTTAAAAGGACTCATCTTGGTAATGATTTGATGGGCAGTATTGGTACTCCAATTATTGCTGTGGAGTCTGGGGTTGTAGAACATTTGGGTTGGAATCAGTATCGGTGGTTGGCGTGTTGGCATTCGTAGTTTTGATACTAATAGATATTATTATTATGCTCATCTGCGAAAAAATCATCCCTATTCTGAAGGCTTGGAAGAGGGCTCAACTGTGAAGGCTGGAGATGTTATTGGCTATCTGGGGATGACTGGTTATAGTACAAAGGAGAATGTTAATAATATTAATGTTCCTCATTTGCATTTTGGTATGCAGTTGATTTTTGATGAGTCTCAGGTTGATAGCCCTAATGAGATTTGGATTGATGTTTATCAAATTGTTGAATTTTTGAAGAAGAATCGTAGCGAGGTTTATATGGCAAATAAGGAGACTAAGGATTATGAAAGGAAATTTGATTTTGTAGAAAATAGTATTGCTGAATGATATTAAAAAATGAGAGATTTCATTTTCTCTCATTTTTTATATTCTTTACCATTCGTTCCATTTATCTTCACTGCTTTGGTTATGTGTTTTAACATTTTCATTCATTAGTTTTTTTACATCTTCTTCGCTAAAAGTTGTTGAAGATGTAATTCCATGTGTGGAATCTTCTTTGTCTTGAGCTCCTTTTATTGATGAGTTTATTTGTTTATATTTACAATCTTTGATGTCTTGACCGTCGATATAATCCCCCACAATGTAACCTTTATATTTTGTACTTTTTCCTTCTCCTATTTCTACTTCTCCTATATTATAGCATTGTTTTATAGGACCTGAGTTATCTCCAACGATTCCTCCTATTCTTAAAGCATTATCTTGAGATGTTGCATCCATTGTAGCTTTTACTTTAGCTTTGTTATATACATTTTCAACTGTATATATTGTTTCTGTTTTTGATTGGTAAGATGCATCTCCAGCGATTCCGCCTACCTTAATTCTGTCGCATGCTTTTACTTCAACATCTCCGAAGTTAGCACAATTATTTATTTTTAAAATATTTGAGTGTACATCAGTTCCTGCAATTCCTCCTATTTTGTCTTCTGGGCTTTCTGTGTATTCTTCACTTTTTGTTGCTGTGTAGTTTACTTTTCCATAATTTTCAGTATTTAGAATTGTTCCTGCACTTTTTCCTGCAACTCCTCCTACATAAAATGTAGCTCCACTGCTATCTGTAGTTAGTTTTTTTATTTTAACTTCTATATTTACTTTTGAAACACAATTTTCTATGGTTCCAAATTTTTCTGCTGATTCACTTCCTGTAATTCTGCCAACTATTCCACCAATTCTATTTGTTCCTGGTTTAAATGCTGTATTTTCATCTGTTGCAAATAATATTCTACCTTCTACTGTTAAATTTCTAACAATTGTATCTTCATCTATGTCATCAAAAAATCCTAAATAACTTTCTTCTGTATTATTAATATATAAGTTTTTTATAGTATGATTTTGTCCATCAAAAGTTCCTCTAAAATCTTCTATTGATTTAAATCCTCTTTCAGATTCTTTTGTAAGTTCCTCCATAATGCCTTCTTTTTTATTATCTTTATTATAGTCTTCGAATAAAGTAGTATTACTACTATCTCCGTAAGAACTTTTTGATTTAAAGTCTAAATCTCTTGTTAATATTACTTTTTTACCTTTAAATAAATTATGGTTGCCTGTTCCATCATTTGCAAATTTAACTAGGTCTTCTATAGAAGCAATTTCAAATGGCTTTTCTTCTGATCCATCTAATGTGTTTTTATTTGTATAATCTCCTGGAGTTTCATCTGCTACTATTATGTCGTTGTTATCTATTAGCGTAACATTTCCGTTCTTGTCTACATTATAAGTTCTATCGCTAGCTGAAAAAGTTACAAAAAATTCTTCATTAATATATTGTAGTTTAAATTTTCCTTTTCCAATAGTATTATTTAATACTTTTATGAAGTTCTCTTCTTTAAGATTTGAAAAAGTATCTCTTAATCTTGCTTGAGCTTCTGATGTATTTAATATTTCATATTCTTGGGCGATTTCTGCTTGCATTTTTGATTCATTTGCATTTTTTATTATTCCATTATCTCCTGTTAATAAAGATATGGTGACTGAGGCTAAAATTAATAATACTATAATTGTAATTATAATGACTATTAATGTTACTCCTCTTTCTCTTATTTTTTTCATAGAATTTCCCCTTTCTCTTTTGTGTTTAACTTGTTGCTTTTTTGCAATATTACTTCTCTTATATCATACTTTATATGCTTTTGGCAATACTTTTTTCAATTTTTTTCCATTTTTTGGTTACAGGATGTTACAGTTCAGTAAGAAATAATGAGAAGTGTTAAAGTTACAACTATTGTAACAATTTTGTAATAAAAATTTAAT
>CANQTZ010000087.1 GCA_947626865.1 uncultured Clostridia bacterium | reverse complement strand
TATTTGCATTTAATTAAGATGAACCTTCCTGTGCAAGGATAGCCCATCTTTTTTATTAAAAACCATTATATAGTAACCATTTTATATTTTTTTTACAAATTTTGTTTCATTTTTAAAAATTAGTGGTATAATTTTATTGTGTAAAAAAATTCACTTTTTACATATATAGCAAAAGAAAAGGAGATGGTTTTTGTGACAACCAATAATGCACAAAAAGAAGACGTTGACGTCAGTAAATCGTATGGTTTACAAGCCACTTTGCATAAAGAAGAATTTATGCAGAAATATCAAATTTCAGAAAATGGACTTTCTTCAAATGTGGCTGAAGAAAGAATTAAAAATTTGGGGTTAAATGAATTAAAGCAAGCAAAACCCAAAAAATGGTATCATTATCTTTTAGAAAGTTTGCTTACACCTTTTAATTGTATTTTGCTTGGTATTGTGCTTGTTTTAACCTACACAGATGTTTATTTACCAGAAACACCAAGTTATGCTAACATTATTGTTATCGCTATTTTGGTTACTGCAAGTACATTGCTAGAATTTTTTGAAGAGTACCGTTCCAATAAAGCTGCTGAGGAATTAAAACAAATTGTAGCAACAACTACCACTGTTTTACGTGATGGCAAAAAAATTGAAATTCCTATTCGAGAAGTAACACTTGGAGATATTGTTTTGCTTTCTGCTGGTAGCATGATTCCAGCAGATTTAAGAATTTTAGAAGCAAAAGACTTATATGTTGGACAATCTGCTTTAACTGGTGAATCTGATAGTGTGAAAAAACTTTCTGAATCTGAAATGTCTATTGATGATTTAGATAGTATTGCTGATTTAGATACTATTTGCTTTATGGGAACAAATGTAATTTCTGGAAGTGCCAAAGGTGCTGTTATTAAAACTGCTGATTCTACATACTTTGGAAAAATCGCTCACACTTTAACAGTTGGAAAGCCTAAAACTGCTTTTCAAAAAGGTATTGAAAGTATTAGTAGATTATTAATTCGCTTTATGCTTATTATGATTCCACTTGTTTTCATCCTAAATGCTTGGAAACATGATGTTATTACTGCATTTACCTTTGCAGTTGCAATTGCTATTGGTATTACACCTCTTTTATTACCAGTTATTTTGTCTTCTAGCTTATCAAAAGGTGCTGTAAGAATGTCAAAAAAGAAGACTATCGTAAAAAAATTAGATTCTATCCAAAATTTTGGTGCAATGAATATTTTATGTACTGATAAAACGGGAACTTTAACAGAAGATAAAATTGTTTTGGAAAGATATTTAGATATTCATGGTAATGAAAATATTAGAATTTTAAAACATGCTTTTTTAAATTCTTATTTTCAAACTGGATTAAAAGGAAATATTGATGAAGCTGTTATAAAAAGAGGATTGGAAAATAATTTATCAGAGCTAACAGAGAAATACAAAAAAATAGATGAAATTCCTTTTGACTTCACTCGTAGACGTTTGTCTGTTGTGGTTAGTGATGGTACAAAAAAGCAACTAATTACAAAAGGTGCTGTTGAAGAAATTTTAAGTATTTGTACTTTAGTAGATGATGCTGGAAAAGTATATCCTATTACGAAAGAAATTAAAGAAAATATTAGACAAATTTCCAAAAAATTAAATTCAGATGGATTAAGAGTTGTAGCTGTTTGCCAAAAAAATGATATTGTCAATATTGAAAACTTTTCTGTTGCCGATGAAAAGAATATGGTATTGCTTGGATTTATTGGATTTTTAGATCCTCCAAAAGAAAGTGCTAAAGAGTCTATTCAAAAATTGAATAAAGCTGGTATACGCGTAATTGTTTTAACAGGAGATAACGCTGAAGTTACTAGATGTGTTTGCAATAAGGTTGGTATTAATTCTAAAAATGTTATTTTAGGAAGCAAAATTGATAAATTGCCGGATTTAGCAGTTTTAAGATTACTAAGAAGAAATAATATTTTTGCTAAACTTTCACCTATTCAAAAAGCAAGGCTTGTTAGATTGTTAAAAGCAGATGGCAATGTTGTTGGCTATATGGGTGATGGTATTAATGATAGCCCTTCTCTTACTAATTCTGATGTTGGAATTTCAGTTGATAGTGCTGTAGATATTGCAAAAGAGGCTGCTGATATTATATTATTAGAAAAAGATTTAAATGTTTTACTAGATGGTGTAACAGAAGGTAGGCGTACTTTTGTTAACCTTATGAAATATATTAAACTATCTACTAGTTTCAATTTTGGCGAAGTTGTTTCAGTAATTATAGCTAGTGTATTACTACCATTTTTACCAGAAACACCTATCCAATTATTAGTAGAAGGTTTGCTTTATGATTTTGGACAACTTACATTACCATTTGACAATGTAGATAAAGAATCTATAAAACATCCTAAAACTTTGTCTGTTCAAGGTTTAAAGAATTTTATGCTTTTTATGGGACCACTTAGTTCGGCATTTGATATGCTTGTATTTGCTTCTCTTTGGTTTATTTTTAAATTAAGAGATCCGGCAACTTTCCAAACTATCTGGTTTAGCTATAGTATTACTTCTAACTTAGTTGGAATGCATATTATTAGAACAGCAAAATTACCATTTGTACAAAGTAATGCTCATAAGGCAGTATATATATCTTCTATTTCATTAATTTTAATTGGAATTTTAGTTCCATTTACTGCTTTAGGAAATTTAATAGGACTTATTCCTATTGGTCTTCAATATATTTTATTAATTTTTGCTATTACTTTTCTTTATTGTATTGTGGCAATTTTTGCGAAAAAAATCTATATCAAAAAATATGGAGAGTGGATTTAAAATTAATCCACTCTCTTACTCAATTGCAACTTTTTCTTTTCCTAGTATTTCTTCAAATAATTCCATAATTTTTTCTGTCAAATAAATTTGACCTGATGGCTTGGTTTCATTTTCTATTTTTATTTGTACATTAATGTTATTCTTATCTCCTTGAAAATAGTGAATTAAGCCTCTTAATTTTTCTTTTTGTTCTTCACTTGCATTTGTAATATCAAGTGTAAATATTTTTTGCTTTTGTTCTCCAAAATCCTTTATTTCACTAGCAATAATAGTTGCACTTTCATCTTCTCTTATACTCAAACGCCCATCTACCATTACAATGTTTTCTTCAACTAGACTTTTTCCAGCATTTAAATAAGCATTTTCAAAAACTAAAATTTCTGCTGTACCATAAAAATCTTCTATGCTAACAAAAGCCATAATTTTATTACTTTTTGTGTATTTCTTTTTGATAGCTGTTATAAGTCCTGCATATTTTACTTTTTGCCCATCTACAAATTGCAAATTGTGACTCTCTCCCATTTCTTCCATTAAGTTTTGTGAACTCATTTGTTCTTCTATTTGTCTTAATTGCATGGTGTTAATTGTAGATTGTGCCTCTATTTGACTTCTTAATTTTTCTAGCGGATGTCCTGAAATATAAATACCCAACATTTCTTTTTCAATTGATAATAATTCTTTATTTGACATTTCTTCATGTTCATCAAATTGATATTTTATTTCATTCATTTCTTCTTTTTCTTGCTCTGTTCCTAAATCGAACATAGAAACCTGCCCTTGAAAGCCTTTTTTTCTTGTACTTTGGATAACATCTATAATTCCTTCAAAAGAAGCTAGCAATGTACTTCTTGTTTGTTTAAATTCATCAAATGCTCCTGCTTTTATTAAACTTTCTATACATTTTTTATTTACCGCTTCTCCTGCAATTCTTTCACAAAAATCTGTGAAACTTTTATAAGGACCATTTTCATTTCTTTCTTTTACTATGTTATCTACTGGCACAGTCCCTACATTTTTAATACTTCCTAATCCAAAACGAATTTTAGCTTCCCCTTCAGTTGTAAAACGCGTATTGCTTTTATTAATCTCTGGTTTTAATATTTCAATACCAAGATCTTTACATTCATCAATATATTGAGGAATTTTATCTAAGTTTCCTAAAAAGCTATTTAAAGTTGCTGCCATAAATTCTGCTGGGTAATATGCTTTCAAATAGGCTGTTCTGTAAGCAATAACAGCATAACAAGCAGCATGTGATTTATTAAAAGCATATTTTGCAAACTCTGCCATTTCGTCAAATATTTTGTTAGCAGATACTTCATCAATTCCATTTCTAACACATCCGAGGTACTATTATTTCTCCATTTTCATCTACCTGTCCATGGATAAATATTTCTCTTTCCTTTGCCATAACATCTAGCTTTTTCTTACCCATTGCTCTTCTTACTAAATCAGCTCTTCCCAAAGAGTATCCTGCTAAGTCACGTACAATCTGCATAACTTGTTCTTGATAAACCATACAACCATAAGTTACATTTAATATTGGCTCCAATCTTGGATGGGTATATTCATTATGTCCTGGATTTAATTTGCCTTTTATATATCTTGGTATTTGATCCATTGGACCTGGTCTATACAATGAAACTCCTGCAATTAAATCTTCTAAACAGTCTGGTTTTAGTTCTTTCATAAAATTGGTCATTCCTTGTGATTCAAACTGGAAGATACCACAAGATTTCCCCTCTTGCCACAATTTATAGACTTTTGGGTCTGCCATTTCTTTATCAAAAACAACGTCTATTCCTCGATTTTGTTTTACTAAATTTATGGTGTCTTGTATAACAGTTAGTGTTCTTAGTCCTAAAAAGTCCATTTTTAAAAGTCCTAATTCCTCTAGGGTTGTCATGATGTATTGTGTCGAAATTTGTCCATCACGAACATATAAAGGAACATAGGTATCCACTGGATCTTTGGTTATAACCACTCCGGCAAGCATGTGTTGAAGCCTGTCTTGGCATTCCTTCTAATCCGCATAGCAACATCTAAAACCTTTTTTACGGTTTCATCTGTTTCATATCTATCTCTTAATTCTTTGTTTTGCTCTAATGCCTTTTTTATCGTAATATGTAATTCATTTGGTATCATTTTTGCCAAACTATCTGCTTCTGAATATGGTACATCTAAAACTCTTGCAACATCACGAATTACCATTTTCGCAGCCATTGTTCCAAATGTTATAATTTGCGAAACATGGTCATGCCCATACTTTTGCGAAACATAATCAATAACATCTTGCCTATGTTCATAACAAAAATCCACATCAAAATCAGGCATACTGATTCTTTCTGGATTTAAGAACCTCTCAAAAAGAAGTCCATATTTCATTGGGTCAATATCTGTAATTTCAATTGCATACGCAATAATAGAACCTGCACCAGAACCACGCCCTGGTCCTACAGCAATTGAATGTGTTTTTGCATAATTAATAAAATCCCATACAATTAAAAAATAATCTACATATCCCATTTTTTGAATAACACTAAGCTCATATTCTGCCCTATCTAATACTTCTTTAGAAGGTTTTTCTCCATATCTTTTTTTTATTCCATCGTCACATAGCTTTTTAAAATAATCATAATGAGTTGGAAACTCTGGTGGCACATCATAATTTGGTAAAATTGTATGACCAAATTCAAATTCAACATTGCATTTTTCAGCAATTTTTACAGTATTTTCTATGGCATCTGGAAATGCTTTAAAATATTCTATCATTTCTTCTGGTGATTTTACATATAATTCATCTGTTTCAAAACGCATTCTATCTATGTCACTCATTCTTTTGCCTGTTTGAATGCAAAGCAAAACTTCGTGGTTATAACTATCTTCTCTTTTTAGATAATGAGCATCATTTGTCGCTACTAATGGAATGTCCAATTTTCTTGCTAAGGCAATTAATTTTTGATTTGCTAAAACTTGCTCTTTTAAGCCATTATTTTGGATTTCAATATAATAATCCTCACCAAACACTCTTTTATGCCAAAGAGCTATCTCCTCTGCTTTCTCATTATTGCCATTTAACAGAGCTTGATTAACAGAACCTGCTAAACACGCACTTAAACAAATTAATCCTTCATGATATTGTTCTAAAACCTCCAAATCAATACGAGGTTTATAATAATACCCTTCTACAAATCCAATAGAAACCAACTTACTTAAATTTTGATATCCTTGTTTATTTTTAGCTAATAAAATCAAATGATTGTAACGATTATCAACATTTGGCTCTTTATCAAAACGACTTCTTGGTGCAACATACACCTCACATCCAATGATGGGCTTTACCCCTTCTTTTTTACATGCCTTATAAAAATCAATTGCACCATACATCGCACCATGGTCGGTAATCGCCATTGCATCCATTCCTAATTCTTTTGCCCTTACTGGTAAATCTTTAATACGATTAGCTCCATCTAATAAACTAAACTCACTATGTATATGTAAATGTACAAAATTAGACAATTTAATCACTCCTTTCCATGTCGCATTGGGGACGTTTCTTTTCCGACATTTTTGTCGTATTGGGGACAGTGTCTCATTGGGGA
>CANQTZ010000086.1 GCA_947626865.1 uncultured Clostridia bacterium | reverse complement strand
GTAAGTCTATATAATCTTCTTTATTTTCTATTTTTTTAACCTGCATTCTAGGTTCTTTTGGTATCTCGTAACCATTGGTATTACTGGTTTGTATAGAATTGCGGTTATAATATCTCATCTCCTCCGAAAATACACACCCACAATATTTCTGCATATACAATCCTAATTTCCTTGCCTTGCTTTGACCTTGACGAAAACCTACACGAAAATCACGATACAAAAACTCTACTCCATATTTTTTAGCCATCTCCTTTGCTACTTCTACAAGCAACTCATGTTTTTGGTAAGGACTAACTAACAAAGTAGTAGAAAATGCTTCATATCCATTTTCTTTTGCATATTTTGCTGTTTGCTCCAAACGAACAGGATAGCAATAATTTTGGCATCTTTTTTCTAAATCTTGCACTGTATTTTTGCAAAAATCTCTTAAACCATAATTTTCTTCAAAAATAGCTTCAACCCCAATTGATTTTGTATATTCTTTTAAGCAATCTCTTCTCATTTTATATTCCATATAAGGATGAATATTAGGATTAAACCAATATACAACTGGCTCTATTTGTTCTTCCCTTAATGAATCAATGCAATATACACTACATGGTGCACAACAAGTATGTAATAATAATTTCATTTTTTGTCTTTCCTTCCATTAAATTCATATTGAAATTTGCCCAGAAAATGTATTTTCTTCTGGAAGATTATATCCTAGATGTTTATAAGCTGGTGGTAACACTTTTCTTCCTCGTAATGTTCTTGCTATAAATCCAATTTGTATTAAATATGGCTCATAAACATCTTCTATAGTATCAATTTCCTCACCTACACTTACAGCCAAAGATTCTATTCCAACAGGTCTTCCATTATATTGTACAATCATCACTTCCAACAGCTTTCTATCAATTTCATCTAATCCTAGCTCGTCTATTTCTAATTGATTCAAAGCATGTTTTGCGATTTTCAAATTAATACTTCCATTACCAAGTACAGTTGCATAATCTCTTACCCTTTTTAGCAATCTATTTGCAATTCTTGGTGTTCCTCTTGACCTTCTTGCTATTTCTTTAGCTGCTGTTTCTTCTATTTCTACTTCTAAAATTCTACTTGACCTCTTTACTATTGTTGTTAAATCTTCTACTGAATAAAGTTCTAGACGATGAATAATTCCAAAACGGTCACGCAATGGTGTAGTTAAAGAACCAGCTTTAGTTGTAGCACCAATTAAAGTAAATTTTGGTAAGTCAAGTCTAATTGACCTACTGCTTGGTCCTTTGCCAATTATTATATCCAAAGTATAATCTTCTAATGCTGGATACAAAATTTCCTCAACACTTTTGCTTAATCTATGAATTTCATCTATAAATAACACATCAAATTCTGAAAGATTTGTAAGTAAAGCTGCTAAATCTCCTGGCTTTTCAATAGCAGGTCCTGAAGTGATTTTTATGTTAGAATTCATTTCATTTGCGATAATATTTGAAAGTGTTGTTTTTCCAAGTCCTGGAGGTCCATAAAGCAAAACATGGTCTAATGCTTCTTGCCTTGCTTTAGCCGCTTCAATATATATCTTCATATTTTGCTTTACTTTATCTTGCCCAATATATTCATCTAACAGTTTAGGTCTTAAAGAATTTTCTAGTCTTTCTTCTGCACTATTTTCCATTTGTGGGCTAAGAATTCTATCTTCTTCCATTTAAATTCCCTTCCTTTCTTGCTTCATTAAAAGGCACACATAGAAATGAAAGCCTACATTCTTTCAAATTTTGAAACCTCCACACTTTTCTCTTACTGTTTTAATAAATTATTCATGCTAATTGAATTAGATATGTCTAGTTCTGTTCTCATATCTTGATAATATTCATCCAATAACTTTTTAGTTT
The DNA here is from genome assembly GCA_947626865.1 of uncultured Clostridia bacterium. Lineage (GTDB taxonomy): Bacteria > Bacillota > Clostridia > TANB77 > CAG-508 > CAG-269. The sequence continues at coordinate 4,599 of CANQTZ010000086.1, read as the reverse complement.
CTTCATCAATTTCCATTTCACTTATCGGCTTTCCTTCCTTTATGTCATACCACTGCTCATCATAATAATATCTACTTGTTATAATTCTTTCATTATTTAATGACACAAAATCTTTGCTTTCAAACATATTAGTACCAAGTGAAAAACTATCTTCTAAATTACACAAATAAGCAAATGTAGGTTTTATATCTAATTTATTTACTGGCTTTTCTATTTTAGTTGATTTCATTCTCGGTATCTTAAATCCACAAGCTACTTTAGTATAATTTAATCTTATATCTACATCAGTAATATCAAGATTTATCTGTTTTAAAAAGTCAATTAAATTTTCATCATACATTATAAGTCCATTATGGTCACCAAATACTAAAATGGCAGTATCCTCATATAAACCTTCTTTTTTCAACTCTTCTATCAAAACTCCAAAAGCATAATCTGCATAATTGGCAGATTCTAAATAATCTCCAAAATAAGTATGTTTATATTTTCCAACATCAATACTTACTTTACTTCTATCTGCAAGTCCTTCTAGGACAAATGGTGTATGAGAAGATGCTGCTACAACATAAGAGAAAAATGGTTCTTTATAACTTTTCCACTTTTGTACAGCTTGCTTATATACTATTTCGTCTGATAAATAACCACTAATATATTCTGATTGATCTTCAAATTTATCCTTAAACACCACATCGTCTAATCCTAAACGATTATATACATTCGCTCTATTCCAAAATGAACCATCATTTCCATGCATATATGAAGTATGATAATCTTTTTGGTTGAAAAGTTTAAAAATATCATCATAAGTATTTGTAAAATATTTACTAAATGACATTCCATTTTCCATAGGATAAATAGATGTTATTGTTGAATGTTCAGAATCTGCTGTTGATGAATAACTTTGCATATTCATATTACTGAATTCTATATTTTCTTCTAAAAATTTGTTTAAATTTGGTGTTATAGGTTTTCCATTGATTTTTTTATTTAAAACAAATTCTTGTATAGATTCTAACTGAACAATTATAACATTTTTGCCTTCTAATATTCCCTTTATTGGATACGATTCTTGTCCATAACGTGTTTGATATTTTTCCTTTAATTGATTATAATCTTGTATCATTGTTTCATAATCTTTATATTTTGCTTGCTGTTTCATAGTAAAATTATTTATAACATCATATATATGATAACCAAAAATAGTTGAACCTCGAACTTGCAAGTCTCTGTTATAAGGTTTTAATTTTGCATTATCTATGTAAGTTTTACAACAGAAAACAAATACACAAATACCAATAATCGCTGTTACTATTCTGGCAATATATATTTTTTTATTTTCTATTTCCTTTTTTTCTATTTTAAAAATTTTTCCTATTATACACACAAGTATTATTATAATATCTATAAAATATAAAATTTGACTCCATGTTATAACCTTTGGTAAGGTACTCATTATTTCTTCCCCATATTGAAGATTAGTAATTTGAGCAATTGATATCATATTATTTGAATACACATAATACGAATGGTCAATAAATAATAATAAACTAATTAAAAAATCTACAACTAAACAGGTTATTACTCTACCCCTATTTGGTAACGAACTTATTAAGCATACAATTACTATAATAAAATAAATTGTACCTATTATTGTTTCCTCATATAATTCATCATTATTAGCTATAGTATTGTAATAAAAAAATATATTTTTCAAAAATAATATAATTCCTATAATAATAACAATTGCTACTGAATTAAAAGCTTTATTTATTATTTCTTTTTTTGTCACTTCTTTACTCCCCTTTATATTTTGTCAATAAAATCTTCTATTATTTTCAACATCTTTTCATTATTTTGTTGATATTTCTTTGGTTGAAATTGTTTTATTTTTTGAATTGCTTGTTCTAATTCATCTACCTTTTGTATTCCAATAATATATCCTTTTTCATTAAAAAGTTCTACTATTTCTTTCTGATGGTCATTTACATGTTCTTTATATTCATGAAGTCTTGGAACTGCTATTACTTTTTTATCTTTTTTTAATGATAATAGAATAGAACCTACTCCTCCATGTGTTATAACAAAACTTGCCTTCTCTTGTAATTTTTCTAATTCTTCTTTTGGAATAAAGTCAAATATTTTCATATTTTGAGATTCATACTTTGTATACCCTGCTTGCACCATTACTTCTTCTTTTATTGTTCCTTTTTGCAATAGCTGTTCTATTTTTTCTAATAATCTATGAAAACTATTATTTTGTGTTCCTAATAATACTAAAACCATTAATAAATCGAACCTCCATATACAGCTTTTGGATATAGTGTAAGCATTTCCTCCCATTGAACAATAAATAAATCTGCTATAGGATATATTAACCTGCCTGTTGCTGTTTTCTTTTTAGTATTTGCAAATGTTTCTATATAGATTATTTTTGTTCTGAATATTTTACCTAAATAGCACATTGGTCCTGCTGTATGGGTTCCTGTTGTTACTATAACTTTAGGACGTATTTTGAAATATAGGTAAATTGTTTTTAGGCAAAGATAAAAATATTTGAAAATATAAGTAAATATTTTTGTTCTTGTGCCATAGGGTAAGAAATACAATCTATCTTGATATTTTTCTTTTAAATTTTCATTTGCCTTATCTTTTTCTGTAATTATATAATAATCATATTTTTCAAATAAGCAAGATAGTTGCATTAACTCGTCCAAATGACCTCCTGTGCTTGAGATAAATAATACTTTTTTCTTCATTCTTAATACTTCCTTTTATTTTATTCTATGATACTATTCCCAAATATTCTTCTAAACATAATCCTGATTCTTTAATTTGCTTTGCTAAATCTTTTCCTACATATCTCACATGCCATGGCTCATATACATAACCAGTTTTTTCCTGCTTATTTTCTGGATATCTTATAATAAAACCATATTCATCGCAATTATCAGCTAGCCATTTTGCTTCAACAGTATCTTTAAAATTCCATCTTGTACTATTTACATCAAATGCTAGTCCAGTTTGATGTTCAGATTGCCCTGGTTTTGCTGAAAAACTATTTGCTACTTCTTCTCCATATATTTGTACATTTCTTTGATAAATTGCTTGTTGCGTTTGATAAGAACGATATCCTGATACTATTTTCAATGAAATTCCTTGTGCTTGTGCAGCTTGTTTCATTTTATTAAATGCTTCTTGTGCTTCTGCATTTGTTCCTGGATCATAATTGCTTGGCAAAGAATATTGCTTATTTACTATCAAAACTCCTCTTACATAATTTTGTAATATTGCTGTGTAATCTTTGGTATCACTCGTTTGCACCTGAACAGGAGGTGGTTCTTCAACTTTTTCTTGTTTTTTGTTTACAATTACAGTTATTTTCCTTTCTTGTGGTGGCTCTGCATTAGTTGTAATAGTTATTGTTACTTCACCTTCTTTTAATGCTTCTATTTTTCCTTCTTGATCAATTTTTGCTATTTGAGCATCAGAAGTTACATAGTTTAAAGTTTTATCTTCAATTTCTTCTGGTAATACTTTAGCTTCTATTTTTTTACTTTCACCTTCTGTTAGCTGTATTTTTTCAGATTCTACTTGTATTCCTTCTACTTTTGCTTTTACTATAACTTTAATTTTCTTTTCTACAGCTCCTTCTTCTGCTTCTATACAAAATTCTTCTGTTCCAACTTCTAAACCTTGAATTACTCCATCTTCTTTTATTTGAATTGGACTTCCTTCTTTTAAATCATCTATATGAACCATTTTTGTTGTAGCACTTTCTGGCTTTAACTTTATTTGCATTTGATAACTTTCATTTTTAAAAAGCTCTATTTCTTCTTTTTCTACTTCTATTTCCGCTATTGGAACATATACCATTACATATCTTTCGTATTCTTCTCTACATACAAATACTGTTATATCATCTTGTATTTCTTTAGTTTCTATATACTCAATTTTTTTATCATCCGCTCTTATTCCATAAATATCTATTTTCTTCAAGTCTTTTAATAATTTACTATTATTTAATTCTATTTGCTCCACTAAGTTATATGGCTGTACTTTTGATACATCTATTTCTAATATATCTTGGTCTTTCCATCTTTCATAATCACTTTGACCATGTTTAACGGAAAGCTCTAATTTATTTTTTTGTTCTATTTTTTCTGAGTTTAATGTTACTTGATAATTATCATATTTTACTTCAATATATTTGTTGTTGCTTTTTATATTCTTGATAGTCATATCCCATAAGTTTAAATTTTTTATTTGTTGCAATTCTATTTTTCTATCTTGACTTTTGATAATTCCTTGGTTGAAATTCCATTGTTTGCAATATTCAATCCCTAATGGTATGGCAATTACTAGAAAAATAATTAATATTATTGGACAACTAATTGTTTTTCTTTTTTTATCTATACTCACTTTCCTACTCCATTTTATTTTTTACTATTACTATTTTAATAAATTTTTGGCTTTTTATCAATGTTTTTTCGAAAATTTTACAAATTCATTGTATATTACTACTATTCACAGCCAGATTTATATTTACATGGTCAAAATATTAATATATTATTTATTTGTAACTCCCAACTACATAACAGA
>CANQTZ010000085.1 GCA_947626865.1 uncultured Clostridia bacterium | reverse complement strand
AGAATTTGAATGGAATGTCGAATGTGCCTGGAGAAATTTTAGAAATTCTATGCAATTTTATGGAAATAGTTCACTATTGTGAAAGGGTGCCATAAAATAAATTAGAATTTCTTAAATTTCGTAACAAGCCGAGACATGTAATGAAAATCTTATACTGCAGGGGTAGCTCACCTTGAAATCATTATCAGTAGCAACCTTAGTAAACAATTATATTGCAATTTATGTAAAAAAAAGCTATAATAGTAATATGAAAAAATTAATTGTAACCAAAAAATATAATGGAAAAAATTTAAGTGAATTTCTTTTTAAAGCTATACCAAATTTATCTGAAAATTTATTTTACAAAACACTACGAAAAAAAGACATCAAAATCAATAACAAGCGAGTTTCAAAAAACGTTATAATTTATGAAAATGATGAAATCCTTGTATATATTTCAGATGATTTACTAAAATTTCATGCAAACTTAAATATATTTTATGAGGATGAAAATATTCTTATTTTAAACAAGCCTCTCAACTTAGAAGTAACAGGAAAAAATAGTTTAACTAGTTATGTTCATGAACAATATGCAAATTCTTCCTATCTTCCAATGCCATGCCATAGAATTGATAGAAATACAACAGGGCTTGTTCTATTTGCAAAAAATGAAATTGCATATAATATTTTATTAGATAAATTTAAAAAGCATGAAATTGAAAAACACTACAAGGCTTTAGTTTATGGCTTTCCAAAGTCAAACTCAAAAAGATGTGAAGCATATTTATTTAAAGACACAAAAAAATCTTGTGTTTATATTTCTGATGTCTATAAAAAAGGATACCAAAAAATTATTACTAGCTATCATGTTTTACAAAAATATGATAATCATTCCTGTCTTTTAGACATAGAAATTGAAACTGGAAAAACTCATCAAATTAGAGCTCACCTTGCACATTTAGGATTGCCAATTATTGGTGACCGGAAAATATGGAAAAAATGAAATTAATAAAATGTTCCAAAAAAAATATCAAATGCTTTGTAGTTACATTTTAAAATTCAATTTTAAGACTGATAGTGGTATCTTAAACTACCTAAATAATAAAAATTTTATTTTAGACTCTTCTATTTTGTAACACAATTTTTTCCCCCACATATTATATATCATACAAAGGAAACAGACAAAAGAAAACTTTTGACACAAACATATTTCTTTGATGGAAGGGGGTCTAGACTATGCCAGAGAATAGAGGATGCGGTGGTTTTGGATTTGGCGATGATTGTTGCTGGATAATAATCCTTATATTATTAATCTGCTGTTGTTGTGGTGGTAACAGAGGCGGATGTTGCTAAAATGATTAGTAAAAACAGATACTGCAATTTAAGCAATATCTGTTTTTATACTATATTTTTATAAACCACATTTTTTTCTTAATTCCATAATTTCTTCGTTTATTTCTTCAATGTCGACTCCCTCAGATAGTTCATCATCTGAAATATTATACTTTTCTTTTATTTTTATAATTCTTATAACACTTCTATTAATTCTTGCTTCTTTTATTTTTCTGCTTTTTACCAAACTTTCAATCTTTTCTATTAATTGTTTTTCCTTTGGTAACCTAACAATAATTACATCATTTCCAGCTTCCACAGCCTTTTCTATAGCAAAATTTGTCCCATATATAAAATTAATTGCTTTCATTTTTAAATCATCTGCAATAATTAGACCATTATAATGATATTTCATCCTTAAGTATTTAGAAATTAATGTTTTAGACAAAGAAGCAGGATATTTTCTACTTACATCTTTCACTAGCAAATGTCCTACTAAAATAGCATCTGCTCCATTTTTTATTGCTTCCTTAAAAGGATACATATCTTCTTGCTCTATTTTTTCTATTTTGTCTTTGACTACTGGTAACCAAAAATGTGAATCCTTTTTTGTTGCTCCATGACCTGGATAATGTTTTATAACAGATATAATTCCTTGTTTTTGTAGTTCTTCCATAAATGCCAAACCATATTTTGTTACTTCTTCTTTATCTTCGCTATAACATCTATCTCCAATAGCATGATTATTCGCAAATCTTTTTATATCCATTACTGGTGCAAAGTTCAAATTATAACCAGATTTTTTAAGTAATTTTCCAATTATTTGTGCCGATTTTTTAACTCCTTCTATTGAAGTATTAGTAGCTATTTTATAAGGAGATGGCAAGTTCAAAATCTCTTTTGGCATACGATTTACCCTGCCACCTTCTTGGTCAATTGCAATAAATAGTGGAATTTTATTAGGTTTATTTAATTGCTTTAATTTAGAAATTAAGGAAAGCATTTCATCATAATTTTTAAAGTTTTTTCTATATAAAATAATTCCTCCTACTTTATATTGTGTAATTAATTCTTCAATTTTCGGTGTTATACAATTACTTTCCATTCCAGCCATTATCATTTGTCCTATCTTTTCTCTCAATGATAGTTCATTTATTCTCATTTAAACCTCTTTCCTTTAGGCTTTCTCTTTTTTCTCACTTTTGCCTCTTTATCTTCTTCATAATCTTCCTCGTAATTTGCATAATTATTCAAAAATCTTTCTTTTAATTCTTCTTTTGAAATATTCATTCTTTCCTCTAAATCATCTTCTTCGTACTTTCTATCATCATCTTCTTCGTACCTTCTATCATCCTCTTCAAAATCTTCTTTTAAATCTTCTCCATATTCTTTTACTTCTTTCATAAAACTTGATTTTTCTTTGAACGCTTTTGGAATATCTCCCTCATCTTCATCCTCTTCTTCATAATCTTCGTCTTGCTCATCGTCTTCATCTTCTATACGAGAACCTTTTTTATATTTAATAACACATATTATAAATATAGCAATTAAAACGACTATACCAATAGCTAACCACTTTTGTTCTTTACGTTTCTTTTGTTCTGCCTCTTTTGCAAGAGCTTCTTCATCAACTAAGCTTTTATTTACTGTAACTTGATATGTAGCTACATTGTTTCCATTAGCTTCCGAAACTAATATTGTAATAATATTTTCTCCCTCTTTTAAATCTTGATTTCCTGTTACTTCAACTATATAATCCTCAACAGTTGGTGTAGCTTCTATATTTAATCTTGTATCTTGCCCTATATATTTTACTTCATATTCATAGACATCTGTTTCAAATCGTGGAGATAATGTTAAATTATTAATTTTTAAACTAGCTAATCCATTGCCATTTTCTACATTTCCAGTTGCATCTTCAGTATCTTCTTTTTCATCATTTGCCTCACCTGAGCAAACAACATTAATTTTATATGTTTTTGTTGATCCATCCTCTGCAGTAACTACAATTTCTATGTTATTACTACCTTTTTGCAGACTTTTCTTTCCTGTTCCTGTAACAGTAGCACCTGCTTGTTGTGCTGTTGCATATACTTCTATAGAATCCGTATCTTCTGGAACTGTCACCTCATACGAAGTAACAGAAGGTTTAAATCCTTTAAAATCATGTGGTCTAATTCCTAAATTACTCAAATTTGCATTACTTGATTTTGCATTTGTTGTAGTAGTTGTTGTTTTCGTTGTTGTTTTTGCATTGTTATTTGTATTTACATTATTTGGACTTTGAGTTGTATTAGTTTGCTTTGTTTCATTTGCTGTAGCATTTGCGTTTGTTTCACCTGAAGTTGCTGGTGTATTTTGTTCTTCTTGACTTACAGTTTCGTTAGTCTCATTTGCAGTATAGCTGTTATGATATATTCCACCAAACACTAAGCTAATAACAAATATTGCTCCTATTAGTATTGTCTTTTGCATTTTCATAATTTTTCCTCCTAAATTACTTTTATGTTTCTATTTTTTATCTTTCTTATTTTATCATTAGCTTATTTTTTAGTCAATAAAAATTCAACTTTATTCTACAAATTATTAGTAACTATTAAAGGCTTTTAATAATTGTATTTTTATGATACAATATACAAAAATCAAATTAAAGGAGAATTGTATGATAGAATTACTTTCACCTGTTGGTGATTTTGAATGTTTAAAAGCTGCAGTTCAAAATGGTGCAGATAGTATTTATTTAGGAGCTGATTACTTTAATGCTAGAAATTTTGCTCACAATTTTAGCATAGATGAGCTAAAAACTGCTATTCAATATGCAAAAATACGTGGAGTAAAAACTTATTTAACTTTAAATACTTTAATTAAAGATTCCGAATTCGAAGATGCACTAAACTTAGCTAAATCTGCCTATCAATTTGGAATTGATGCTATTATTGTACAAGATTTAGGCTTGGGGACTAAGCTTATAGAACTTTTCCCAGATTTGCCAATTCATAGTAGTACACAAATGACTGTTCATAATCTAAATGGCGCTTTAGAACTTCAAAAATTAGGATTTAAACGAGTTGTATTAGCGCGTGAATTATCAATTAATGAAATTGATTATATTTGTAAAAATACTAATATGGAAATTGAATGTTTTGTTCATGGTGCTTTATGTATTTCATATTCTGGGCAATGCCTGTTTTCAAGTATGCTTGGAGGTCGTTCTGGTAATCGCGGTAAATGTGCTCAGCCTTGTCGTCTTCCTTACGAATTACTAGAAAATAATAAGAAAGTAAATTCTGGATATTTACTTAGCACGCGTGATTTATGCAGTTTAAATTATATTCCTCAATTAATAAATGCTGGAGTTTCATGTTTAAAAATAGAAGGTCGTATGAAATCTGCCGAATATGTAGCAATAGTTACAAAAATTTATCGAAAATATATAAATTTAGCATTATCCAATGAACCTTACATTATAGATGCTGATGATGAAAAAAATCTTATGCAAGTATTTAACCGCGGTATGAGTTCTTCTGGGCATCTTTCTAGTCAACCAAATAAGAACTTAGTTTTTAAAGATAAGCCTAACAATATGGGATTATTACTCGGAAAAGTTCAAAACTATAATAAAAATAAAGGTCTTATAACCGTTAAATTAAAGGAAAATATAAATATAGGTGATACTATTGCATTAGAAAAGGAATCTGGCTTATATACAATTTCAGAACTTATGGAAAATAATCAAAATATTACCCAAACACAAATTGGTCAAACAGTTACAATTGGTCGAATGAAAGGCAATATATCATGTAATGATAAAATCTATAAAATGTCATCAAAAGAACTATCTTCTTTTGCAAAACAAAGTTATCAAAAAGAAAATAAAAAGGTTTCTTTGAATTGCAAAATTACAATAAAAAAAGATAAACCAATTAGTATCGACATTACGCCTGCTAATTCCATCGAATGTTATCAAGGTTTACATATAAAATATAAAAGTACAGAATTCCCAGTTACAGCTATTAGTCAGCCAATTGAAAATCAAACAATTCAAAGGCAAATAGCAAAAACAGCTTCTACACCTTATCAATTCAAAACCATAAGAATTGATTTAGATGATAACGTATTTATTCCAAAATTAAGTATTTTAAATGAACTTCGCCGAAATGGCTTATCGCAAGTGGAAAATTATGCCTTAGAACACTGCATGCGTACTTATTCTGAAAAGAATATATCAACCCCCTCTTCCTATATTGTTAGAGATGATGTTATATCTTCGATGCGAAATGTTGTAAAAAATAATACTGACTTAAAAACTACGCAACCACCTAAAATTTGCGTACTATTAAATAATATAACACCTGAATATGACTATTCAAAATTAAGTGCTGACATCAATAATATTTATGTGCCATTAAAATTTTTCACGCAAAAAAAATATGAACCGACTTTAAAAACATTAAGCAAAAATTTTGACACATATATCTATATGCCAACTATTATCAAAGGAAATTATCAAAACTTATTTTATGCTAATGCAGAACACTCTGTCAAAAAATATGATATTCGTGGTTTTGTAATTTCAAATATATGCAATATAAAACTTTTAAATGAATTATTTTGGGATTTAGATAAATATTTCAAGCTAGTTACTAATTATACTTTTAATGTTTTTAATACAAACACTGTGTTAGCTTTAAAAAAACTAGGTATTAGTCGTTTCACAATTTCACCAGAACTTGACAAAGATGCCATCCTTTCATTATGCAACTATGACTACCTTCAAAAAGAATTAATTGTATATGGTAGGCTTCCTTTAGTAAACATGAACTATTGCTTACTTCGGAGCAACCGACAAATGCTACCCTGAATGCACAGCTCATTGTCAGAGCAATAATACTTACGAATTAAAAGATAGATTTAATATGCATTTTCCTATTTTGCCTGATAATATTCAAACTGTAACCACATTATTTAATAGCAAAATAACCTCTATTTCTACTCAAAATTTGCCTATTAATTATGCAAGAATTGATATTCTAGAAGAAGACATCTCTCAGATAAACACAATTGTGCAAACTGTTAAAAATAGGGATAGATTAGAGGGAAAACAATATACAAATGGTAATCTAAATAGACAAATCTAGTGTCGCATTGGGGACGTTTCATTTTCGACATTTTTGTCGGATTGGGGACAGTGTCGTATTAGGGACGTTTCTT
>CANQTZ010000084.1 GCA_947626865.1 uncultured Clostridia bacterium | reverse complement strand
TTAAAAGCCGTGTGCGGGAAAGCCGCATGCACGGATTTGCGAGGGGCATATATGGTAACATATATGTCTACTCAATCCTCAAATGAGATATATGATACATATTTTAGTAAAAAGGTATTGAAAAAAAACTCAATAGCTTATATAATAAAGAAGAAAAAACTAGAAAGGTTGTAAAATTATGAATAAAACCAAAAGGAAAATATTTGAAACATCAATGAAATTATTTGCCGAAAAAGGCTATGATGCAACTAGCATTGAAGAAATAACAGCAACAGTAGGAGTGGCAAAAGGAACATTATATTATCACTTTTCTAGTAAAGAAGAAATTTTCAACTTTTTAGTAGAAGAAGGAATAAAACTTTTACAAAATAGCATTGACATCAAAACATCAAAATTTTCAAATTATATTGATAAAATAAAAGCAATTATCTTAATCCAAATAAAAATTGTAGTAAAATATGAAGACATAATTACTATTTTATTAAGTCAATTTTTAGGAAAAGAAGCAAGAAATCAAAAATGTAAAAAACACATTTTAGAATATGTAGAAAAAATTGAGAATATAGTAGAAGAAGGAATACAAGCAAAACAAATAAAACAAGGAAATGCACAAGCAATAGCATCAGAAATCTATAGTCTAATTTGTTCATGTCTAGTATATAAAGCAAAAAATGAAAAGATTGATGTTATGAAATTATATAAAGAATTTGAAGATACTATTGTAGAAGGATTAAAAATAAAATAAGAAGGGAAACAACAAAATGAGAGAACCGATATATAAAGTAATGCAATTCAAAAATTTGAAAGAAATGCTTCAAAAATCAGGAGAACTATATGGGGATAAAACAGCATATCTATTCAAAACAGAAAAAGAAGATGAATTTGAAAAAATTACACATAAAGAATTTAGAGATGATATTAATCAATTAGGAACAGCCTTAATTGATATGGGATTAAAAGACAAAAAAATTGCAGTTATATCAGAAAATAGATATGAATGGGGTGTGGCTTATTTAGCAGTAGTTACTGGAACAGGTATTGTGGTTCCACTAGATAAAGCGCTGCCAGATAACGAAATAGAAAGCTTGATGATACGTTCAGAAGTAGAAGCTATTTTCTATTCAAAAAAATATGAAAAAATTATGCAAGAAATAAAAGAAAAACAATCAACAAAAGTAAAATATTTCATATCAATGGATTTAGAAAAAAAATCAAATACAATCTATTCACAAAAAGAGTTAATAAATCGAGGAAAACAATTAATAGAAAAAGGGAATAGGGAATTTTTAGATGCTAAAATTGATAACGAAAAAATGAGTATAATTTTATTTACATCAGGAACTACTGCTGTATCTAAAGCAGTCATGTTATCACACAAAAATATATGCAGTAATTTAATAGATATTGCATCTGTTATTAAAGTAGATGAAACCGATAGATTTTTGTCATTTTTGCCATTACATCATACATTTGAATGTACAGTTGGTTTTTTATATCCAATTTCAAAAGGCTCAAGTATAGCATTTTGCGAAGGAATTAAACATATTGCAGACAATATCAAAGAATATAAAATAACTGCAATGATATCAGTTCCAATTCTTTTTGAAATGATGTATAAGAGGCTAATAAAAGGAATTGAGAAAAAAGGTAAGTTAGGTACTGTGAAAAAAGGAATAGTTTTAAGTCAATTTCTATTGAAATTTAAAATTGATATTAGAAAAAAATTATTTAAAGAAGTACATGATAATTTAGGTGGAGAACTAAGGTTACTTGTTGCAGGTGGTGCAGCATTAGATTCGAAAGCTGAAAAAGGTTTCAATGAATTGGGCTTTACTATGTATCAAGGTTATGGATTAACAGAAACATCACCTGTTATTAGTGCAGAAGATGATAAGTATCGAAGATTAGGTTCAATTGGAAAAGCGTTTCCGAGTCTTGATGTAAAAATTGTAAATCCAAATGAAGAGGGAATTGGCGAGTTAGTTGCCAAAGGACCATCTATGATGCTTGGATATTACCAAAATGAAGAAGCTAATAAAGAAACAATAGATGAAGAAGGATGGCTTCATACAGGAGATTTAGCCAAAATTGATAAAGATGGTTATATCTTTATTTGTGGAAGAAAAAAATTTGTTATAGTTCTTAAAAATGGAAAAAATATTTACCCAGAAGAATTAGAAAGTTTAATTGATAAAATAGAATGTATAAAAGAAAGTTTTGTATATGGGCTACCACAAAGTGATGGGGATTATAAAATTTGTGCTAAAATTGTATATGACAAAGAATTAATGGAAGAAATTTATAAAGTTTCTGAAAAAGAAAAAATAAAAGAAATTATTTGGAAAGAAGTAAAAAAAGTAAATAAAATGATGCCAGCATATAAATATATTAGGGATATAACTATAACAGACAAGGAATTAATAAAAACTACAACACAAAAAATAAAAAGATTTGAAGAAATGAAAACAGTTTGCAAGTAGATGAAAATAGGTATGTTGTCGAAAATTAAAAAACTTTGTAATATTTTTGTAATATTTTTGTAACAAAAATATAAAATAAAAATTAAAAAAATTACTTGTAGTTTTATGTTAGATAATGTATAATAATAAAAGAAAGAGTAAAAAGCAATCATGCGTAAGATAAAAGGAGGTACATTTCAATGTCAAAATCAGGCATAGTAAATGTGAGAATGGTTATCACAGAGGAGAAAATATTATCCAATATAGATAAAGTACAAAAATTGATTAATCCTAAAAGCAAAAAACAAATTGTACAATTAGAAGATGATAGTTATTTTAAGGATTTAATAGAATCAATAAAAACATATTTAATAGAATATCCAAAAAAGAAGAACTTTCCTATAAGTGTATATAAAGCTGCTTACGGGTTGGTAGAGTTTGCAACAAATCAATTTGAAGATAATACAAAAAGAATAGAGGAATTAATAAGACAAAGAGAGCAAAACATAGCTGCAGCAGGACAATTAAAAGAATTATTAGAAGCAGTTGAAAACAAAGATAAAGATTGGAAAGACAAGGTAAAAAGAGCAGAAAATGTATTTTCAGAAGACATAATAGAAACTTTAACAATTGTAGGAAAAGCCAAAGACGAAACATCAGAAAACTATCAAGATGCTATGAAATTATTAAATGCAAGGATTAATAACTTAGAATCTAATTTACATATCGAAATCGACATGGAAAGAATAGAAGATAGGTCAAAAGCTTTGAGTTATATTGGAATTGGAATAGCAGATGCATTAAAATCAATTCCAACACCAATAGAAGAAATTGTAGAAACAGAAAAAATTGTAGAACAACAACAGCAAGTAGTACAGCAACCGGTAGAACAACAGCCAGTAGAACAACAACAATATATGCAAGAAACAACATTTGAAGCAAAACCAAGCTTATGGCAGAGAATTAAAAATAGTAAATTTGTAAAAGCAATAAAAGCTGTTACTAAAATTAGAATAGTATTAGATTATTCAGATGCTCTTCCAGAAGGTAGAGGAGAAAATGCACAATAAAAACAAAAAGAATGAAATTTACTTTCAAATTTCATTCTTTTTTGACATATTCGTAAAAAAATGGTATAATAAAAGGGTGTTTTGGAGGGATGAAAATGGTAAATATACATAAAAAAGAAATAGAAAATATACTCTTAGAAGCAACTAATATAAATGGTAAACCAACAGGAATTAAAATTTCTGATATTCTCCATTTTCCAGATTTAAAACATGTTACTCTGCAAAATTTTCTAATTGATGATAATGCAATAAAAATAATCAATAAACATTCTAGGTTAACCACAATTACATTTGTAAATTGTAAATTTAATTGTAAAGAATTTGAGTATATGGAAAAAAATCCAGAAACAATGAAATTTTTTAATTGTAAAAATATACCAAAGTATTTACCTAAAATAGAAAACTTGTATTTTTCTAGATGTAACATAGATTTTAACTCAATAGATTTTAATGTTTTACTTAATTTAAAAATAGAATACTCGAATATAAAAAATGTATACAATATTGAAGAAAAAGATAATGTAAAAAATATAGAAATATTTGAAAGTAAATTATTTAGTGATGGTGAAAAAGAAATAAAAGAAATAAAAGTTTCTAAAAAAACCACATTTTCAAATGCAAAAAAGGAAATTGAATTTTCTGAAGGCATGGATATATATTAAAAAAGGGGAAATTAAAATGGAAAAAACAAATGAGATGTTTTTTGAAAAACCACTTGAAAAACAAGACATAATGGAAATTAATAAAAATAGGCCAGTAAGAGTAGTATTAAAAGATACTAAAGGGCAAAATCCAAATATATTTATTGGACTATCTAAAGATGTTTCAATTGTTATTAGAGATAATTTTGAAGAAAAAAATGAAGAAACATCTGAAGTAGAATATACCCCTAGTGAATTTGCTAAAATTAAAAGTAGACTTAATCAAATTGTAAGTGCTGTAAATTCAAACTGGACAGATTTAGAAAAAGCTACATATTTATATGTATCATTTTTAACAAGTATACAGCCAGAACTAAAAGAAAATTATAATTTAGGATTAAAAGGTCTATTACAAGGAAAAGCCACTTCGAGTATGTATGCCACTTTATATAAAGAAGCTATGAATAGACTTAATATCCCTTGCAGAATAGTAAAAAGTGATAATAATCATCAATTTAATGAAATTATGATTAATAATGAATATTATCCTTTAGATTTATTTTTAGATGCAAAATTTAATCAACCTCTACTAGAAAAAGAAGGCAGATTTGAATTACAAAATTTTTTATCTGACGAAGAATTTTATTATAAACCAGAACATAAAATTGGCAGTATGACTCAAGAAGATATGGCAAAAGTTCCTACATTAGAGCATTATTTTATTCAAAAAGCAATTGATAATGTATTACATTCAGAAAAAGAGAAAAAAGACATAATAGTGCCAAATATTGAGCTTAAATCAAAAGAATTAAAAGAAGTTTTTAAAGCTGATGAAATTTCAAGTTCAGAACAGCTTAAAGATATTGCTGAAATAAAAATTGAATTAAAAGATTCAAAAATAAATGATTTAAGAGATGATTTATTAGAAATAGGTAGATATTATCCAAGTATGTTAGATAATGTTACATTATCTAACGATACAGATGAACATATAGATATGCAACAAGTCGTTGATGCTATTTATAAATCAAAAAATAATCAAAATTTAACTACACAAGAAAATATGGCACCTACTAAAATTGTTATAGAAAGTAAAAACCAAGAAGATTTTAATCTTGATTTTTCTAAAGCTCCAGACATAAAAATGAATGATTCAATGAGGATGGAAGATATAGATACAAATCAAGAAATATCATTTATAAATACTTCAGGTAGCCCTATGAAAATGCCTGAATTGAAAGGGAAAATTGCAGATACAATTAATTCTATTTCAATACAGAATTTTGATTTAAATGGATTTAATATTGAAGAAACCATTGTCGGAAATACTGCTAGGCGACAATTAGCTCACAGCATATTAAAAGATGGTATTAAACTAAAATTAACAGGAACATCTACAAAAGGACTTAGAGATTTAAGAGGATTAGATAGAGTTATAAGTTTAACAATTAATAATATTGAAGAATCAGAGTTTAATGACATGATGTCCATTGCTATAAGTGATTCAAATCAAATGGGAAGATTATTTGATCTTTCAATACAAAATCAAAGAGGATTGCAAAATAGGTCTTTTTTAGAAGAAGTAAAAAATCCTAATATTATTAAGCTAGAAATTTTTAATTCTGGATTAAACAATATAGAAGGATTAGAAGAATTAAGAAATCAACTAATAAAGTTGAGTGTAGAAAGAAATTCTTTAACAATAGATCAACTAAAAAAAGTTACAAGCCTATACAAAAACTTTCCATATTCAGATGTATGTATATATGGTAATAGAAGTCTTAAGGATGCAATAAATAACTTAGGTGCAAATTCAATTTCAGATGAAACATATCATTATTTAGATGAATTATTTACCAGATCTGGCTATATAGATTATAGAAGAATGGATTATCAAACAATTCCAGAAACTGATATAGAGGCAAGAAAAAAAGCATTGATTAAAGAATTTTCAAGATGGAGTATCCAAAATGTACCTTATTATATAGAAGATGCAAAAGTTTTTAGAGAAATTTTACCATTTGGATTTAATCCAATGATGGTAAAAGATGTTTCGACTTTTGAAAACTATTTAAATGATCCTTCAAATTATTTTGAGCAAAATCATTTAAAAGATGGAACATTATTACTAACTCCAGAACAGCTAAATGTTTTGATTTCTTCTGGGAAAAAAATACCACAAAACATTAATTTGATGATAAATACAGTACAAGAACTAGACAATGCAGAGTTAACACAATTTAAACAATTATGTGATAATTTAGGAGTAAAACTTTCAGGTGTTAGAGTATTTGACCAAAGAACAATAAATCCAGCAAAGCCAGATGAAAAAGTATTTGACTCAATAGATACTCATTTAGTAGATTATAGCATAGATGAATATAAAAAAATACGTGATGGACTAGAAGAAATTGTTGAAGGTATTGATAATTCTTTAAGTGATGCCGAAAAATTTGCTATTGTATATTATAGACTTGCAAACAAAATTTCAATATATGATATGCCTATAGCAGGTGAAC
>CANQTZ010000083.1 GCA_947626865.1 uncultured Clostridia bacterium | reverse complement strand
TGAAAGGGTGCCATAAAATAAATTAGAATTTCTTAAATTTCGTAACAAGCCGAGACATGTAATGAAAATCTTATACTTAAGGGGCAGTGTGCCTTGAACCATTATCTAGTAACATCTGGTAAAAGGCTGTTAATAATAACAGTCTTTTTTACTTGCTTTTTTTCAAATTTTATAGTAGAATAAAAAAGATAAAAAATAAAGGATGTGAATTTCTTGGAAATAAAAAATCTAATAGAAAATCTAAAAATTCCAAAAGAAAAAATCTTTTATAACGAACCAATGAAAAATCATACCACATTTAAAATTGGGGGACCAGCCCAATGTCTAATAAAAATAGATAATATCGAAAACTTAAAAGAAATCTTAGAATTAGCCAAAAAAAATTCTATAAAAATAACCGTAATTGGGAATGGAAGCAACATATTAGTACAAGACAATGGAATAAAAGGAATTACCCTAATGATAAAATTAGAAAAAATACAAATACAAGAAAAAAATCAAAAAATACAAATTACAGTTGGTGCAGGAGAAAAACTAGGCAAACTTGCACGGAATATGTTACCAAAAAGAAATAACAGGCTTAGAAGAACTATCTGGAATACCAGGAACCATAGGCGGAGCAGTTAAAATGAATGCTGGAGCACATGGGAAAGAAATGAAAGACATAGTAAAAAAAGTAAATGTAATAGATTATCAAGGAAATGAAAAACAATTAGAAAACAAAGACTTACAATTTGAATATAGAAGCAGTATTTTTAAAACAAAACAATACATTATTACAGAAGTAACACTTGAATTAGAAAAAGGAAAAAAAGACGAAATAAAAGCAAAAATGGACGAATATATGACATACAGAAAAGAAAAACAACCAATTGAATATCCAAGTGCGGGAAGCACATTTAAAAGAGGAAGTGACTTTATAACAGCACAATTAATTGATGAAGCTGGACTAAAAGGATATAGTGTTGGAGGTGCACAAATATCAACCAAACATAGTGGATTTATAATAAATACAGGAAATGCAACAGCAAAAGACGTTTTAGAATTAGTAGAACAAATAAAAACAAAAATATATGAAAAATATCAAAAAGAAATTAAGTTAGAAATAGAAATACTAGGAGAAAAATAAAAAAATTAAGAAGGGAATGAAAAAAATGAAAGGCTTTATGCAGTGGTTTAAGTCGAGCACTAAAATGAAAAGATGGATATTCTTAATTTTAGTAGGAATTATACTCGCTTGTTATGGACTTGCAGAAATACTAGTAATGAAGGAAATCTCATTCCAAGAAGTTGGAAAAGTAATTGTAATATTTGTATTAGGATTTGTTTCAATAGTATTAGGATTAGTTTTTTTAAACAAAAGAACCTTAGAAGTATTAATAGAATCAACAGACGAACGTATGGAAAAAAAGAAAAATGTTAATGTAAAATCATTGATATTTAACAAAACAGTATATGATCAAGGCCCAAATATTGTAGTAATTGGAGGAGGAACAGGCTTAAATACAGTTTTATCAG
Organism: uncultured Clostridia bacterium; assembly: GCA_947626865.1. GTDB lineage: Bacteria > Bacillota > Clostridia > TANB77 > CAG-508 > CAG-269. The sequence goes on along the minus strand of CANQTZ010000083.1, from coordinate 5,305 downwards.
GCTTAAAAAATTACACAAGCAATTTAACAGCCATTGTAACAATTTCAGACTATGGAGAAGAAGTTACAAATTCAAGAAAAGAATTAGAATTGCTACCATTAGGAGATGTAAAAGACAGCTTAGTTGCTCTTGCTACTAAAGAAGGCGAAATTAATAAATTATTCAATTATAAATTTACAAAAGGAAGATTGAATGGGCTTAATTTTTCAGATATATATTTTTCAGCTATGAAAGAAATAAATGGCAATTTTGAAGATTCTATTATCAAAAGCAATGAAGTATTAAACATGATAGGAAAAGTTATACCAGTAACTTTAGACGAAATGAAAATAGTTGCAGAATTAGCTAATGGTTACATAGTAGAAGAAAAATCAAGAATTGCTGACGTAGTATCAGAAAAAGTAACAAAAATCAATCGTATATTATTAAATCCATCAAACTGTAGACCTGCCCCAGGAGTTTTAGAAGCAATAAAAAATGCAGATTGTATAATCATCGGTCCGCGGTAGTTTATACACAAATGTAATTCCAAACCTTTTAGTAGGAGGAGTTGCTAAAGCTATAAAGGCTAGTACTGCTATAAAAGTATATGTAAGTAATATTATGACAGAAATAGGGCAAACAGACAATTATACTGTATCTGACCATTTAAATGCAATTATTGAACATTGTGGAAATGGAATTGTAGATTACTGCATTTATGATACAGGAGAGATTATACCAGAATTTATTAAAAAATATAATTTAGAAGGACAAGATTTAGTAGAACAAGATATTGAAAAAACCAAAGGCATAAAATACTTACAAAGAGATTTATCAATGGTTGTAAATGGACATATTAGACATGATCCAAACTTAGTAGCATCTTCTATAATTGAACTGATATGTGATGATTTAAAATATCAAGATAAACAAAACGATCCACAATATTTAATGCTAAATACAAAATTAAGAGAAGAAAAAAGAATTAACAAAATAAAAAAATCTATGAAGAAAAAGCAAAACAAAAATGTAAAAACAAAAAAACATACAGATATTCCAAAGAGTAAAAGCAAATTTAGTAATAAGTATAGTGATAGAATTGCTTCCATTCGTGAAGCAGACCAAAAAGCAAGAATAAAAACGCAAAAAGAACAAAATAAAAAGGAACAAGTTAGAAAAGAACAAATAAGGAAAGAAATGATGAAAAAAATGCAAGAAAAAAAGGAAAACAAGCAAGTTCCAGCAAAATCAACAGAAACCAAGCAAACAACTAAACAAACCACAAAACAAGCTACCAAGCAAAATACAAAACAAACCACAAAACCAAAAAGTGCAAGAGGGTTAAATAGAAAGAAAAAAGAATAAAATAAAAGGAGATAAAATTATGAAAATTACGAAGGAAAATTTAAATTTAGAAGAAGGACTACAGAAAGAATGGTTAATAACAAATGGAATAGGTGGATTTGCATCATCAACAGTATTAGGAGCAAATACAAGAAAATATCATGGACTTTTAATAGCCCCATTAACACCACCAGCAAGAAGAGTTTTGATATTATCAAAATTAGATGAAAGCATAGAAATAAGAAACAAAAAATATGACTTATATACAAATATATGTCAGTCTTATATTTCGCATGGTTATAAATATCAAGAAGAATTTAAGAGAGATTATGTGCCTATTTTTAAGTATAAAGTAGGCAATGCGGAAATCACAAAGATAATAGCAATGGAGTATGGATATAATACGGTAGGAGTATATTATCATATAAAAAATAATGGAACAAAAGCAAAACTAACACTTGCTCCAGTAGTTAATTTTAGAGATTTTCATCAGATGAATACAGAACATCAATTTAGTTTTAGGCAAGAAGTAAACAAAACTAAAGTAAAAATGGTTATAGATGGTAATTCTTATACGCCAGTTTATATGCATTTATCAGAAGGAACATACCAAGAACATCAAAATGATACATTTAATAATATGTTTTACATAGAAGAAGAAAAAAGAGGATTTTACCCAGAAGAAAATCATCTAGTTCCTGGAGTTTATGAAGTAGAAATACCAGCAAAACAAGAAAAAGAAATATCTTTTGTTTGCTCTTTAGAAGAAAATATAGAGCAAAAAAGTGTTAGAAAATTTATTAACAAAGAAGCAATTAGACTAGGGGAAATTTTCCAAGAATCAGATTTAATAGATGAAAAAGATAAGAAAACCAAAAAAGAAATGGAAAGAGATGACTTAATAAAAACTTATCTAATGTCAGCCGATAATTTTGTTGTATACCGCCCAGCATTTAGATTACATACAATTATGGCAGGATATCCTTGGTTTTTAGACTGGGGAAGAGATACATTAATTGCTTTTGAAGGACTATTGCTAATCCCAAAAAGGTTTGAAATAGCAAAAGAAGTATTATTAACAATGGTTCGAGATGTTAAATATGGACTAGTTCCAAATGGTTATTCTGGTTATGATAACAGACCATTATATAATAGTGTAGACGCTTCTTTGTTATTATTTGAGCAAATCCAAAAATACCTTAATTATACAGGAGATTATGACTTTACTAAAGAAAAAATATATCCTATTTTGCAAGATATAATAGCAAGTTATTGTGAAGGAATTAATGTAGATAATAATAACATTTATCTTGACACAGATAGTTTAATTGTATCTGGAACAGAAACCACGCAAAATACGTGGATGGATGCAAAATATGATGGCGAAGCTGTTACTCCAAGAAATGGAAAAGCAGTTGAAATAAACAGTATGTGGTATAATGCTAATTGTATTATGGCAGATTTAACTAAAAAATTTGGACATCCTCTACAAGCTAGAAAATATAGAGAATTAGCTCAAAGGTGTAGATCAACATTTTTAGAAAAATTTTACTGTGAAAAGAAAAAATGTCTATATGATGTATTAGGTGATGATAAAATAAGACCAAATCAATTATTTGCTTTAAGTTTAACACATCCTATTGTAGAGCCAAATTCAGAAATGGCAGATCAAATAATCGAAACTGTAGAAAAGAAATTATTAAATAGTTATGGATTAAAAACACTTGCAAAAGGTGAAGAAGATTATGTAGAAGTATATGAAGGAACACCAGAAAAAAGAGATAAAAGCTATCATCAAGGAATTACATGGCCATGGCTATTAGGCTTATACTATGACAGTTTGAAAAATAGTTTGAAGGTAGCTAAAGGACTAGAACAAAAGCAATTATTGGAAGAAAAATTGGAAAAATTCATAACAAAAACTACCAAAACATTTCAAAAAGAAATTTTTGACAATGGATGTCTAGGAGGAATAGCTGAAATTTATGATTCCAAAAAACCGCAATTACCAAAAGGAACAATAAATCAGGCTTGGAGCATATCAGAAGTATTTAGAATTATTTTAAGGAAGTAAGGGTAAGTAAAAATGTTATCAATTGAAAACTTAGAAAAAGATTTGAAAAATGGAAAATTGCAAAGTTTATATCTTTTATATGGAGAAGAATTGTTTTTATTGGAATCAGCCTTAAAAAAAATTATTAATTTATTTGGAGAATGTATAAAAGGAATAAATTATATACGAATTGACGAAACTAATTATCAAGAACTAATATCCAATATAGAAACACCAAGTTTTGGTTATGAAAAGAAAATAATTGTAGCAAGAAATACAGGTTTGTTTAAAAAAGAAGGAAAACGAAAAAATCCAGAACTTGTAAAATGGAAAGAAAAAATAAGTACATATATAAAAGAACATATAAAGATGATAAATTCTAGTATTGTATTGGTATTTGTAGAGGAGGAAGTAGATACCAAACAAGAATTATATACTACAATCGATAAATTAGGAATTGTTTGCAAATATGACTATCAAAAACCATTACAAATAGCCAAAAGATTAAAGGCTATTTGCAATGGTTACAAAGTATCAATTGATGATGCTAGCTTAAAATATTTTGTTGAATGTTGTGGCACAAATATGCAAGAATTAATAAATGAAATTCGAAAATTGATTGAATATGCAGGAGCAAATGGCAAAATAGAAAAACAAGACATAGATGCAATGTCAATTAAAAAGCTAGAAAGTGTAATTTTTGATTTAACAGATGCTTTAGGCAAAAAACAGGTAGCCTTAGCAATAGAAGTTTTGAAAAACTTAATTTATGCAAAAGAACCTTTACAAAAAATTTTAATAACATTATATAATCATTTTAAAAGATTATACTTTGTAAAACTTTCTTTGAAATATAATAAAGATATAATAAGTACTTTAAATTTAAAGCCAAACCAAACTTTTTTAGTTAATAAATACAAAATGCAAGCAGGATATTTTAAAGAAAAAGAATTACAAGACATTTTACAAAATTTGAGAGATTTAGACTATAAATCCAAAATAGGAATGATTGATTTACAAGTAGGACTCGAAACTATTCTTTGTAAATATTGTTCATAAATGAATAATAAAACCAAATATTGATAAAAATAAACTTAAAAATAGGAAAATTAAGTGAATTTTTTAGATAGGTGGTTTTTTTATGTTAAAAAATAGAAAAAATATAATAATCATAAGTACAATTGGATTTTTATTTGCTATAATAATATTTATTGCAATGTGGCAAACAAATTCAGTAGAAACATTATCAAAATATGGTTCAAGAGGAAACGAAGTAACACAGATACAAACAAAACTAAAAAGATGGGGGTATTATACAGGAAGTATAGATGGAATATATGGAAGCAAAACAGTAGAAGCAGTAAAATACTTTCAAAGAAAAAATGGAATAACAGTAGATGGAATTGCAGGTCCTGCAACATTAAAAGCAATGGGTATAACAAGTTCTAGTTCTTCATCAAGCTCTAGTTCAAATTCTAATAACACAAGCAATGTAAACTTGCTTGCAAGACTAATTTATGGCGAATCAAGAGGAGAACCATATACAGGGCAAGTAGCAGTAGGAGCAGTTGTAATGAACAGAGTAAAAAGCAGTTCATTCCCTAATAGCATATCAGGTGTAATATACCAATCAGGAGCATTTGACGCAGTAAGTGATGGACAAATAAACTTAAGCCCAGATGCTAATGCCAAAAAAGCAGCACAAGATGCCCTTAATGGCTGGGATCCGAGTTATGGAGCAATTTATTACTTTAACCCATCAACAGCAACTAACAAATGGATTTGGTCAAGACCAATGACAGTAACAATTGGAAAACATAGATTTTGTAAATAAGATGTCGTATTGGGGATGTCGCATTGGGGACGTTTCTTTTTCGACATTTTTGTCGCATTGGGGACAGTGTCGCGTTGGGGACGTTTCTTTTC
>CANQTZ010000082.1 GCA_947626865.1 uncultured Clostridia bacterium | reverse complement strand
GGGTACCAACAGTTGATGTTTCTGTTGTTGATTTAACTTGTAATTTAGAAAAACCAACAACTTATGAAGCAATTTGCGAGGCTATGAAAAAAGCTTCAGAAAATGAAATGAAAGGAATTATTGAATATGTAACAGACCCAGTAGTTTCTTCTGATTTTACAACAGATCCACATACTTCAATATTTGACAGCACAGCAGGAATTATGCTAACAGATACTTTTGTAAAATTAGTTGCATGGTATGATAATGAATGGGGATATTCAAATAAATTAGTTGATTTAGTATGCTATATTGCTAGCAGAAGTTAAAATAAGTAAAAATAACGGCACATTCATCTTTTAGTAAAATGAAGTGCCGTAAATTTTTTAGTTGTGAATTGCAACCCTATCTGGTAACATAATTCACAAATTTTCAAAAAACTATTGCAATTTATAGTCGAAATTTGGTATAATATAAAAAGTGCGAAAATAACAACTATATAAAAAACAAAAAAGAAAGGAAGTTTAGCAATGAAAAACAACATAACAAAAGCAAATTACATAGCAATTTCAAAAGTTTTCTTAATAGTTGTTCTATTTTCAATTATTCTTAAATAAGGAGAAGTGTTCCTTATTTTTTTTATGCTACAAAAAAGAATCAAACGTAAACAAGGGGGAAAGATGTTTATGAAAAAATTCAACAAAAAAATCATACTAGAAGACGGAGAAGAATACTATGGATACGGCTTTGGAGCAGACAAAGAAGCAATATGTGAAATAGTATTTAACACTTCAATGGTAGGATACCAAGAAATCGTATCTGACCCATCATACACAAATCAAATGGTCGTAATGACTTATCCACTAATCCGGAAATTATGGAATAACAGATGACGATTACGAAACAAAACAACCAACAATAGGAGGAATGATTGTAAGAGAATACAACGACTATCCAAGTAACTTTAGATACACAAAAACCTTATCAGAATATTTAGAAGAAAATGGAATACCAGCTATTTCAGGAATAGACACAAGAAAATTAACAAGAAGCATTAGAGAAAAAGGAAGCAGAAAAGTAATAATAACCAATGCAGAAACAGACAAAGAAGAAGCCATAAAAAAAATGAAAGAATATGAATTGCCAAAAGATGTAGTAGCAAAAGTAAGTTGCAAAAAGAAATGGTATTCAAGAACTGCAAATCCTAATTACAATGTAGTAGCAATAGATTGTGGAATCAAATTAAATATCGTAAGAAGCCTTAACAAAAGAGGATGCAATGTAACAGTTGTCCCTTACAATACAACAGAAAAAGAAATAATAGACTTAAAACCAGATGGAATCTTTTTATCAAACGGACCAGGAAATCCAGAAGATGTAAAAGAAGTAATAGAATTAGTAAAAAAACTAAAAGGAAAATATCCGATTTTTGGAATTTGTTTAGGACATCAAATAATAAGCTTAGCATACGGCGCAAAAACCTATAAATTAAAATTTGGACACAGAGGCGGAAACCATCCTGTACGAAATCTAAAAAACAACAAAATAGAAATTACTAGTCAAAATCATAGCTATGCAGTAGACGAGGAATCCTTAAAAAAGACAGATTTATTGGTAACACACATTAACATTTTAGACAACACAGTAGAAGGAGTAGCCTGCAAAAAAGACAAAATATTTAGTGTACAATATCATCCAGAAAGTGCACCTGGTCCACAAGATAGTGGGTACCTATTTGATGAATTTATCGATTTATTAAAAAATAATAAAAAGAAAGGAAGATAAAAATGCCAAAAAGAAAAGATATAAAAACTGTAATGGTAATTGGGTCAGGTCCAATTGTAATAGGGCAAGCAGCAGAATTTGACTATGCGGGAACACAAGCCTGTTTAGCACTAAAAGAAGAAGGATATAAAGTAATTTTAGTAAATTCTAATCCAGCAACAATAATGACAGACACAACCATTGCAGACAAAGTTTATATGGAACCACTAACTATAGAATATGTTGCCAAAATTATTCGTTATGAAAGACCAGATGCAATTCTACCAGGAATTGGAGGACAAACAGGTTTAAACATAGCAATGCAATTATACAAAAAAGGAGTTTTACAAGAATGTCAAGTAGAACTTTTAGGAACAAGCCAAGAAAGCATTGAAAAGGCAGAAGATAGAGAAAAATTCAAAGAACTATGTCAAAGTTTAGGAGAACCTATATTAGAATCTATTATAGCAACATCAATGGAAGAAGGAATAGAAGCAACCAAAAAAATAGGATATCCTGTTGTATTAAGACCAGCATTCACTTTAGGAGGAACAGGAGGAGGATTTGCAGACAACGAGGAAGAATTTAAAGAAATTATGAAACATGCCTTAAAACTATCACCAGTAGGTCAAGTACTAGTCGAAAAAAGTATAAAAGGATATAAAGAAATTGAATACGAAGTAATTAGAGATAAAAATGATACAGCAATTACAATATGCAATATGGAAAACTTAGACCCAGTAGGAATTCATACAGGAGACTCAATTGTTGTAGCACCAAGTCAAACTTTAACAAACAAAGAATATCAGCTATTAAGAGATAGTGCTTTAAAAATTATTAGAGCATTAAAAATAGAAGGTGGATGTAATGTACAATTTGCATTAGACCCACATTCATTTAACTATTATGTAATTGAAGTAAACCCAAGAGTATCACGTTCATCTGCATTAGCATCAAAAGCAAGTGGATATCCAATTGCAAGAGTATCTGCCAAAATTGCAATTGGAATGCAATTAGACGAAATTATGCTAGCAAATACACCAGCCTCTTTTGAGCCAGCCCTAGACTATATTGTAACTAAAATTGCAAGATTTCCATTTGATAAATTCACACTTGCCTCTAACAAATTAAGCACTCAAATGAAAGCCACAGGAGAAGTAATGAGTGTAGGAAGAACATTTGAAGAAAGCTTATTAAAAGCAGTTCGTTCCTTAGAAACAGGAGTATGCCACATTCAATTAGATAAATTCAACAATTGGGAAACAGAAAAATTAATGGAATATATCAAAGATGGTACAGATGATAGACTTTATGCAATTGCTGAATTAATTAGAAGAGATGTTGATATCCGGATTAGTATATAATATTACGAGAATTGATATGTTCTTTTTAGAGAAAATTAGGCATATTGTAAAAATTGAAACAAGATTAGCCGAAAACATTGATGATATAGAAATACTAAAAGAAGTAAAAAGATTAGGATTTAGTGACAAATATATTGCAAAAGTTTGGAAAAAAACAGAAGAAGAAATTTATTTGTTAAGAAAAAAAGAAAATATTTATCCAGTATATAAAATGATTGACACTTGCAGTAGTGAGTTTGAAAGTTATGTGCCATATTTCTATTCTACTTATGAAGAAGAAAATGAGTCTATCATAAGTAATAAAAAGAAAATTATTGTATTAGGTGCAGGACCAATTAGAATAGGGCAAGGTGTAGAATTTGATTACTCTACCGTACATGCCATAAAAACAATAAAAGAAGCGGGATATGAAGCAATTATAATAAATAATAATCCAGAAACTGTATCAACAGACTATACAACAAGTGACAAATTATATTTTGAACCATTAACAGTAGAAGATGTAATGAACATCATTGATTTAGAAAAGCCAGAAGGTGTAATTGCAGCACTTGGAGGGCAAACTGCAATTAATTTAGCAGAGCCACTTGCAAAACTAGGAGTTAAAATAATTGGAACTGATGTAAATGCTATTGAAAAAGCAGAAAATCGAGATGCGTTTGAAAAGGTAATGGAAAAATTGCAACTATTACAACCAAAAGGACAAGCAGTAACAAATTTACAAGAAGGAATCAAAGTAGCACAAGAAATAGGATATCCAGTTTTAGTAAGACCAAGCTATGTACTAGGTGGAAGAGCAATGCAAATTGTATCTAATCAAAAAGCATTAGAAAAATACCTAAAAACAGCCGTAGAAGTCAATAAAAAACAACCTGTTTTAGTTGATAAATACATAATTGGAAAAGAATTAGAAGTAGATGCTGTATGTGATGGAAAAGACGTTTTTGTGCCAGGAATTATGGAACATGTTGAAAAAACAGGAATTCACTCTGGTGACAGCATTAGCGTTTATCCTACCTTTAGTGTGAGTGAAAAAGCAAAACAAAAAATATTAGATTACACAATCAAACTAGGTCTTGGAATTGGAATTGTAGGTTTGTATAACATTCAATTTATAGTAGACAAAGAAGAAGAAGTTTATGTAATAGAAGTAAATCCACGTTCTTCTAGAACAGTACCATTTATATCAAAAGCAACAGGCTACTCTTTAGCAGACATTGGAACTTTAGTAATGCTTGGAAAAACATTAAAAGAACAAGGAATAACCACAACCTATCCAAAAGAAAAAGAAAAATGGTATGTAAAAGCTCCAGCATTTTCATTCTCTAAATTAAATGGATTAGATGCGTGTCTATCTCCAGAAATGAAGTCAACAGGGGAAGCAATTGGTTATGATAAAAAACTAACAAGAGCACTTTACAAAGCACTTCAATCTTCTGGAATGCGTTTAGCAAACTATGGAACTTTATTAGTTACCGTTGCCAATAAAGACAAAGAAGAAGCTTTGCCATTAATTAGAAGATTTTATAATTTAGGATTTAACATAGAAGCAACCAAAGGAACAGCTAACTACTTAAAGGAACATGGAATTAGAACAAGAATTAAGAAAAAAGTAAGCGAAGGTAGTGAAGAAATATTAGATTCCATTAGGCAAGGATATGTAAATTATGTTATTTGCACAAGAGATATAGATAATGTGGATCAAGAAACAGATGGAGTTTTAATTAGAAGATGTGCAATCGAAAACAATATTCCTGTATTTACCGCATTAGATACAGTAAGAGTATTGCTTGATGTACTAGAAGAAATTACACTTGGAATCTCAACTATAGATGAATAAAAAATATTTTCAGAGAGGAGAGATATTGAACTATGAGTATAAGTGAGAATGATGTAAAAGAATATGAAGATAGATACAGAAAATTAATATTTGACAAAGTAGAAGAAATAATTTCGCTACAATCAAAAATTATAACACACATAGGAAAAATAGGTGAATGTGTGGACATTGATGCAAGCTTACCTAACATAGGAATTACATTTAATAATAAAATAAATGAATTATCTCAAATATTTAAAAAAGCAGGAATATCAATGTTTTCAGAACCAGTTGAAAAACAAAATATGGTAACTTCAAATTTTGTTGGAGATGCTATTATAGAAGATATAATTTCGCAGTTATCAGAATCAGTACAGAAGTTATACGAATATTCTGCTAGTATAAAAAAAGTGAAAAAGGTAAAAGCATTAGAAAATTTTGGACCAATAAAAAGTTTGTTTTTTAAAATAAGAAGTTTATTTATTCCTAATGCTAGTTCGAAATTTTCTTCAAAATCGGACGACAAAATGAAAGAAGTAGAATCTCATTTATCAGAATATAAAGAAATAGACAAAAAAATATGGGAATATAATTTAAAAGATAATGTGGTTCAAAGTTTAGTAAAATGTATAAAAGGTAAACAGTATAGAAGTGATATTACAGGATTGTTAGAAGAATGTGTAGAACCGACATTACAAAGATTAGGCTTAGAAGATTTAATTCCAGAGTTAAAAGAAGAATTAAGTGAATCTCAAGAACAAGAAGTTTTATCCAATAATAAATCTTGGGAATTACCTACATCACAAAAATTAGGAATACAATTATCTACAGAAAAAGTAGCTAAGGGATTTGATATGAAAAAAAATAATCCAGTAGAGAAGACACATTAATGAAAAGTGAACCAGCAACAATTTGCTGGTTCTTTTATCCCTATAAAAAACAATATTATTTTTTCAAAGTATTAGCAATATTTTCACATAAACTAATATAAAGATTATGATTTTTTTCAGGAATAGTTTTTAAAATTTCAGTAAAAGTATTATTTGAATTATTAACAGTAATTCCAAAAACCAAATAATCCAAGCTTGCATCTAAAGTTTGAGCAATTTTACTTATAGTAAGTAAGCTACTAATACTACAACCTCTTTCAATCTCACTTATATAAGAGGGTGAAACATCAATAATTTCAGAGAGTTTTTCTTGCGTTATTTTTAATTCTTTTCGTTTAGTTCGAATTCTTTGACCGATTTCTACATAATTTAGATTTTCCATTTCAACCACTCCAATCCACTATATTTTATAATGAATTAAATTTAAATAACACGAACTAAAAATGTTGAATATAAACTAAAAGTGTAAAAAATAATAAATTGTTGTATAATTTATGAAGATATGTCAATAATTTTTTCGTTTATATATTTTAGAATTCACTTAATATCACTCCTTCTTTTTTGACATTTGTATAAAATGGAAGAGTATCAATCCAATAATTGAACTTATCTATATTTTTTACTAATGGCGATAGTGTTATCTCAAAATCATTATCCGATTCTATATCATAAGCCATATCAGAAATTTTTTTAAAATATCCATACCATTCATCTTCAGAAAGATCTGTTAAAATCATTATATCTATATCAGAATATTTGTTAAAATCTCCTCTAGCATATGAGCCATATAAAATTATTTTTTTTACTCTATTTCCTAATATTTTATTAACTTCAATTATAAATTGTTGAAGTATATTACTTATTTTATCTGGTATATTTTTCAATAAACTCACCTCGATTTTTTTATTTAATAGTAGTATAACATATTTTTTATGATTTTTCCATAATTAGTTAGCTTTTTTAATAATTCTTATTGATTTTGTTACCATTCACAGTCAATAAACTTTATATGTCAGAATATTAATATATTATTTATTTGTAACTCCCAACTACATAACAGACTTTAATACAAAGTGGGTTAATAATTGTATTT
>CANQTZ010000081.1 GCA_947626865.1 uncultured Clostridia bacterium | reverse complement strand
TCTAACTATCAAGATTGTGGTGTTTTAATTTTTGATAAAAATGCTCAAGATACTCATTCTGGTGGTAGTGGTTGTGCTTGTTGTGGGGCTGTTTTTTCTGGTTATTGGTTCCAGCAGTTAAAGGATAAAAAAATCAAAAAGTTATTGCTAATTGCAACAGGAGCTTTAATGAACTCAACTAGTTCTCAGCAGGGTGAAACTATCCCCCGGTATTGCTCATGCTGTTAGTATAGAAATTTAAATTTGGAAAGGACGTAATTTTGTATGGATGTTGATTGGGCAAATGTGTTTGATTGGATGATGTTACTTAAGTGTTTTGTGGTTGGTGGTGTTATTTGCGTTATTGGACAGATTTTAATTGATAAAACAAAGCTTACCCCTGCTAAAATATTAGTTATTTTTGTTACTCTCGGTGCTGTTCTTGGAGGTTTGGGAATTTATCAATATTTAGTAGAATTTGCTGGTGCTGGTGCTACTGTTCCTTTAACTGGTTTTGGTTATAATTTAGCTAAAGGTGCAATTGAGGCTGTAAAAGAAACTGGCTTAATTGGTGCTTTTACCGGTGGCGTGAAAGCTGCTAGTGGTGGAATTGCTGCTGCTGTGTTTTTTGGATATTTGGCTTCTTTAATTTCAAAGCCAAAAATGAAAAAACAATAAGAGGATGTCCTTGTTTATAAGGATATCCTCTTATTTTTTAAACTTTTTTTACATGCTTTTTTGCATATTTTCTAATTGTTTTTTGCCTATTCCTGTAATTTCTTGTATATCTTTAATATTCATATTTCTTTCTAACATCTTTTGAGCTATTTCTAACATTGCCTCTATTCTTCCTTTTCTTTGCCCTTCTTTTCCTCCCTCAGTTCTTCCTTCTTCTCTTGCTTCTATCTTTAAATCCAATATCATTTTTGTTAATGGACTCATTCCAATCGCCTCCTTTTCTTTTATTTTTTCTAATATTATTTTTGCTTTCTCCTGTCCTATCAATGGTGCTACTATGTATTTTATAATTTGTGTAAATTCTTTTTTGTCTTCTTCTTTTATATTTTCTATTACTTTATTGACTTGTTTCTCTACTTCTTCTTCAGTTTTACATTTTTCTATTATCACAATGCTTGTAAATAAACTTCTTTTTTCTAGTAACGTGTCAAAATCATAGTTTTGTATTGCTATCAAATTATAGGCTAAACCAATTTTATATCCATTATATATTTTTGAGTTATATTGCTTTTGTCCCAAACTTGTTTTTGCATTCCATTTTTGAAATCCTGTATATATTACTACTGGTACTACTATTGGATACCTTTCTTCTATTGTACCTTTTAGCATTATTTGAGTTATATACTCACACATCCTCTCTAGCATTTTTTTATTTACCGTGCTTTGATGTTCTACTAAAAAATATATAGGCTTGTCTTTTATTTTATATATAATATCTGAATGTTTTTCTTGGTATTTATTTGTTATAAAATCTGTGTGGCATTGGATTAAATTTTCTGGTTCTATTTTTTCTTTTATCTTTAGAAAATTATTTATGAAACTTGCCATCTCTTCTTTTTTACTTAATATTTTTCTGAACATTTTATCATGTTTTTTATCTATTTCTTTTACTTCCTTTTCGTTGTAGTTTCTTTCTTTTATATCTTCTGGAATTTCATATTTATATTCTTCGCTTTCGTCCATTAAACATGAATTTATTTGCATGTATTTTGTATAGTCTTGATAGGTTATATATTTCACTATATCACTCTTTTCTTTATTATATTTTATTTTTATCGTCTTGTCAATATTTATTTTTTAGTAAAAAACAAGATGTTTTTTACTTTATCACCTCTTTTCTTATTTTTTTGCTAATATCTTGATTTTTTTAGAATAAAATTGCCCTTGCATAGATTCAATTCCTTGAACTTGAAATTTGAAATAATATAGAATTTAATTATGTTACTATAATAATATATTTTCTTTATATTGTCAATATTTTTCAAAAAAATATTAGTTTACTGTTACTAGACGTTGCTATTCACATCCCAAATTATATTTATATAGTCAAAATAATAGTATATCATTTATTTGTAACAATTCGTGGGGACCAACAAATTATAGACTTTTTATAAAGAGGGTTAATAATTATTAACCCTCTTTGTATTAAAGTCTGTTATGCAGTTGGGAGTTACAAAATAAATAATATATTATTATTTTGACATATAGAATTTATTGGCTGTGAATAATATTACTGCAAATAAACTTGCAACTGCTATAACAAACACTATTATTTGATTTCCTTCTTTACCTGTTTTTGGTAATATTTTATTAGCTACGCTATTACTTGCTTGATTTTTATTTGCTGTATTTGATTTATTATTTGTTGTTCCATTGTTCTCTGTACCGCTATTGCTATTACCACCTGTGTTGCCATTATTGTTATTGCCTGTATTACCATTACCATTGCTATTTTCTGGTGTTTCCTGTTTATCAGTTTCAATATTAATTGTTACTGTTTTTGCGTTTTCGGTAAATTTTGATGCACTATTGTCGCTATCTACTTTAATATCGCCTGTGCTTATTGTTGCCACTGTTGTTTCTTGATTTTCTTTTGCCTTAAATGTAAGCACATATATATTATCTGATTTTATTTTTTCTGGTGTATTGCATATCACTTCTACTATATTAGCTCTTCCGCCACTCATATCTACCCAATTTTTATTTGCTACTTCTGCACTTATAAGTTCTAATTTACTTGAATCATAGTTGTAAGACGTTTCAATTCCGTTTATTCCATCTTCACATTCGCAGAATAATGTAACTGTAAATGTTTCACCTGCTTTAATACTTTCTTTATCAGCTTTAAAATCTGCTTTTCCGCTAGCTGCATTTACAACATTTATGCTAAATAACATTATGCCTATTGCCATAATACTTAACATTATTTTCTTTACCATTTTGACTCCATTTCCTTTCTACTCATTTATTCCCATACTATGTGTTTTACCAAGTCTATATTTATTCATTTCTAATATATCTTGAAAGTCAATTTGTCCGTCATGATTTACATCTCCTGCTATAAAATCATTTCCTTCTAATTTTTCTTTGTTTAATCTATGTTTGTTAACTTTGAAAATGTCTTCTATATCAACTTTGCCATCTCCAGTTACATCACCATATACGATATCTGGATTTTCTGACATAGCTGGATTTTTTTGATTAGGCTCTGATTGTGATCTTATCCAACTAACTTTTGCAGTTGCTGTTCCCTTATTTCCAGCTAAATCTTCAAATTCATAAGTGAATTCTCCATCTGTAGTAAATATGTATGCTCTACCTTGTTCATTATTTTCATTATGTGCAATATTTGTTACAATTACTTCTTCACTTGGAACTAATCTTGCTAATACTTCTTCATAAGTAGGTTCTGTTGTACTATATTCAATTGTAGCAGTTGGAGCTATTCTATCTATCCAGTCCACTTTTGCTTCTATTGTTCCTTTTTTCGTATGAGTTTCTTTATCTACAAATTCAAATGTAAATGTTCCATTGTCTTTAAATTCATAAGTATCTTTTCCATCATTATTTATTATTTCAATTTCTACACTTGGATTTACAAGTCTTGCTTCTACGTTTCCATTGGTTGGATTTGTTGTGCTATATGCAATTCCTGCTGTTATGTGTGGATTTTTTTCAACATCTTCAAATATATTAAACATTCTAGCTGCAAACCAATTTCCATTTGTTTTATCAGCAACTATTTTTATATATTGAACTTCTTTTGAAGCTTCTACTTCAAATTTTTTAATATTATTTGGATTTTTTCCAAAGTCTGGATCATTCACATTTCCTTCATAAGTTAATCCTTCTTTTTTAGATAACATCTCCCAATTTTGACCATCCATACTTCCATATATTGTTCCATCAACTATTTTTCCGTTTCCTCCACCTGCTGGAACAAATTCAACAGCTGATAAATAAATTGGATTATCTACTTTTATAATCATATATCTTTCTGTATCTTGACCACTCCAATTTGAATGATATCTTGTGTTGTAGTTGCCATCTATTGCATTTGATGCTGAGCCATTATGCCCTGGCTCTTCTGTTGATACTTTTTCTATTGATAAATGTGATACTGGTACATATCTTCTTGTTTTTGGTTGGTTATCATCTGTAAATGTATAGGTTATAGGTTTACTTGCAAGCATTGTTCCTGTTGCTGGCTGGCTTATTTGAACTGATTTATCTCCTTTTAAATCTGGTGATTCGTTTAGGTAAGATGTCCATTCATCTTCTTCTTTATAACGCCATTTCGTATTTTCTTTTACACCTATTATACGGTTCTCTAAATCATTTGCATATACTTCTGGATTTTCTTGTTCTGTTATATCTATTTTATAAAGGTTAGCATCTTCATATCCTGTTCCAACAATATGAACATATATATCATTTTCTGCTGTTATGCTGTTTATTTCTTCATCTGTTAATTGTAATTTGTGTTCTTGGTCAGCAGTAAAGCTAACTTCTTTCCAGTCTTTTGCATTGCTTGATTTTCCAGTTAAAATGTAATCCCAACGAATTCCAGTATTATCAAATCTATCTGATAATACTATTTTTCCTGCATCTTCTCCATCAAATGAAAATTTCGCAAGTTCTGTATCCATTTGTCCTAATAAGTATTTTGCAACTGTTCTTGTTATTGATGGTTGATAAACTAATTTACTGTCATTTGGTAATTCTGAGCCTTGTGTTAATATATTGGTTTGTAACATGGTGAATTTGAATTTATATTCATTGCTTTCCATCTTTTTGCCTATTACTTCTGTTAAATTATACATTGGAAGTGGGAATGCTTTTAAATTTTCTCCTAAGTCTTGTGCTAATTTATAGTAATCTTGTTCTTTTTTATTGGTATCTTGTTCATATACTTTTATTAATCCATACCATGCGTCAATATTGTAATTTTGAATTTCTATTGCTTTTCTATATAACTCTTCTTGTTTTACTAAGTCCCCTTCATAAGAGTTTGCTAATAATATATTTTTCGTAGATTCTTCATATTGATTATAATGATTTAACGCTTCTTGTGCTAAAACAATATAACTTGCAGCCCATCCTTCTACATATTCGTCATTTCCCCATCCAAGTGGCATTCTTACTGATAATTTTTCTGTTTTTCCTGATTGTGCCCAACCGCTTACATCATTATCTATTGTCCAATAACCATTATTGTCTTTGTCTTTTCTATAATAGATAAGTGCTGCATGTCCTGGTTGGCTTATTACAGATGATGGAGCTCCATGAACACCACGAATGTTTGAGCCTATTTTAGAAATTCCTCCACAAACTGCTCCACCTTCTATGTTCATCCATAATTTATATACTCCGTTTCTGTAAGTTATCCCATATTTTGAAAATGGATTTCTGTATTTTTGATCCCATTCATCTTTTTTGCTTGCATCATGAAATTCTGGTTTTGCATAATCTGGCCAAATATATTTCATGTAGTGATGTGGTTGTAAGTATTCTTCTTCTTTGTTTGGATTTTGATCTATATAATATTGTGTATAATCATTTAACCATTCTATTTCTTCATCATCTATTATGTTGTTTAATACATAACGCATTTCTTCTACTTTTAAGCTTTCGAACATTGGAGTATAATCATATTTTATGCTTCCATCCTCATTTTTGGAAATTATAAATTTATTTTCATCAAGCAATTTTTTGTAGATTTCATAACGTTTAACTGCATCTGATTGGTTTTCTGGACTTGTTGTGTCCATCCATAGTGCAACTTGTGCTGAGTGTGTTAATGAAAGTGTTATCATCATTTTTTTGTATAGTTCACCTTTTACTGTACCATTAGCTGTTTTTTCTGTTATATCTAAGTCTGTTTTATATTTTGTGTATAATTTTGTTAATGCTTGCAAAGATGATATGTAGTTTCCATCTGGTTCTCCACCATATATGTAAAGTCTCATGTTATCTAAGTTTGTCATTAACCATTTTACGGTTTCTTTATAATCTTCATTGCAATTTACAAAAGATTGTAATATTTTATAATCAGCATTTTTTACAAATTCTCTTTGTAATAATGCAAGTTCAAAGTCTCCCTCTATTTTGTCTTTGTTTTGTACGTGTTGTTTTATTATTTTGTCATAATCTTTTACTGTTTTGATAAAGTCAACTTTTGCGTTGTCTTCTTCCTCTTTATATCCTTCTTTTACTAATTTGGCATCTGCAAAAATGGCTTCATCATACCATTCTGCCCACCAGTTTGGACTGTTGTTGTTGGCTACTAATTTTAGGTATTTTGCACCTTTTATATCTATTTTTACTTGTTCTGCATTGCTCCATCCATACATAACTTCTGTTTCATGTTTCTTTTCCCAATTGGTGTTGTCTTGTGATGTGTAAATTGAAAATTTTACACCTGTATTGAAATAGTTATCTTGTTCGCTAATATCAACTCCTAAATATGCCATGAAATTGTCATAGCTATATTTACTTATATCATATATTACTTCTGATGAAGCCCACGCTGTTACTCCTTTTACAAAAACTTGTGATTCGTCATTTACTTTTAATGTTATCATTTTGTCGCTGTCATTTTTGTCTGTTTTTATTAAATGTCCTGATGCTGCGTGTGAGTTTTCCATATACTCTATATCAGATAAGTACATCTTATCTCCTGATGCTGCTAATACTTCTGAATTTGTTAATTTTCCTTATGATATTAAAGTCATTATGATCAAAAATGCAAAACAAAAAGCCAGCTTAATTTTCAAGTTGGTTTTTTCTTTTTTGTTTTTGATATTTTTATTCATCTTTACATCCCCCATTTTCCAATATTTTCATACTATAATATATTTTACCAAATTTACATAAATATGTCAACTATTTTTTTGTCGCATTGGGGACGTTTCATTTCCGACATTTTTGTCGTGTTGGGGACAGTGTCGCATTGGGGACGTTTC